>JABIVN010000525.1 GCA_018667205.1 Gammaproteobacteria bacterium
AGCTGACGACACCTTGGCCAAGTTAACCACGATGATTGCAGGATGAAGGCTTCATCGTAAACTTCCGCCTTTTTTTCGTTTGCCAATTCAGCCATATACCAGTGAGTTGTGCAGTCGTAAGTATCGCCGTTCCAGCGGAATCGATAGTTGTTGGTAAAGGCATTAGAAGTTAACGCCACCTGGTAGCCGGATTCTTCAAGTGTTTCCCGTACCGCGCAGTCCTCCGGTGTCTCCTTTTCTTCCACCCCGCCCCCGGGAAACGACCAGTAGCGTTTAGCGGTTAGCGGGTCTTCCATTTCTATTGCAAGCAGACGATTGTCCTGTAGGCACAGAACGCAGGTTCGTTCCCGTGAGATAGTCACAGGGAAGGTCTGCACGGCATGAAAGGGCAGACGGTGCGCTGCGCCCTGCCGTCCGTGAATGTGACAGCGAATAAAACGTCTGGCCTGGTCGTTCTAGGAAATCTAGCTGGGGTCATGTGCGGAAGGGTCATGTGCGGAAGGGTCATATGCAAGAGGGTCAGCGGACTCTGAATCAGCGGTAAGAATACGTGAGGGCCGGGTTAAAGACCATAACCGGTAAAAACCCAGGGCAGTGACGGCTAGGTTTTTTGAATGGCCTCGGCGTCTAGCCAACTCTTCACCTGATCAGCCAGTTTCTTTTTTTCTACGACAGAAATACCCTGCGGATCAAAACGCCAACGATTATGGTTAGTGAGCATTGGCAGTAGTTCCGGCCTTTCGATTCTCATCAGCCATTCGGTCATAAGTTCGCCTTTGCCTCGCCGAAATCCAAGGATGGATAGTTGTGCCTCTATTCTAAAAAAAGGTGAATCCTCACCGGGAAGGATCCAGTTTGAAGCATTAGTGATTTTTTCTCTTTTAATGATCACCTGTTCCGACGTTGCGATACGCCAGATAAGAATGATTGCGAGTAGGAAACCGATACCGTATAGCGCTTTTTCATAGTCGCTGAGCTTCTGGTCGTTAAACCAAAGCGCGAAAAGAAACCGGTTGTTACCCAGGGTGTCCCAGACTGGTTGCAGGAAAGATGAGTGGTTTTCTTCCATATGCAGCCACTGGTGCGGTGTCGTATCTATAGGGATCCACTGGCCATTGACATAGGCGCTCGCCCAGGCATGCGCATGTCGATCGCGTACGATGTACATCTTCATGTCGTCGTTCCATTCCTGAACCGCGTAACCGACGACATATCTTGAGGGTATGCCTAAGTGCCTGAGTAACAGGGTTGTTGCACTGGCGAAGTGTTCACAATGACCTGCCTTGCTTGTTTGCAGGAAATGCCCCAGCGGGTCGTCTGTGCTTTCAGTATCGTTCTGGAACAGTGTGTACCTAAAATCAGAGAAGAATTGATGGATGAAAGGAATAGCTTCCTCCACTGAGGTCTGTCTATCGGTCACTTGATGTAGTGAAATCCTGTGTTCTTCAGGCACGAGCAAATCTATTGGGCTAGGCACGTCACCCAAGTGGGGTTCGCTGTCGTAGCTCACGGTGTAATGTGGCGCGGGGATCAGGCCGATACCCTGTAGGGCTCCGTAGGTCGATATACTGACGTCAGTTGCGGGCAGCTCATTGAGTTCTACCAGCTGTGACGGAACTGGAATAAGGGATCTATCACGATCAAATTCAAGATAGATTTTGGACTCTGGATAGGGGTAAATACTCGCCTCAGAAAATCGCCAGGTGAAATCATCGGCATGTTCGACGGTCTTGAACCGAGGATCAAATACCTCCCAGTCTGTGCCAGAGGCGCTATTGTAAACCGCTTCTACTAACAGTGATGGGAAATCAGGTTTACCTGAGCTAGGTTTGATCCGAAAGGCAATCGAATCCGAAAGTTTGAGTTGTCCTACTTTTCCAAGCGCTGTGCGAGTTTTTAGAGGGTCGGTGCGTTGGGAGATCCAGCTTGCGATCCACAGCTCTGTTTGTTTTTTAATGCTCAGATGCGTGGTGCGAATACCGTGGTGAAAAGCGGTCGCTGTCAGAAGGATGGCGCATAGACTGGCAACGAAGATTTTCTTTGTAAAACGGAGTGACCTTAGCTGGTACAGCGAGCAGCCGAGAATGATGACGACGACCGGGAAGTAGTAGCTGCCTTCTTTGCCAAGACCGGCGGCTAAAAGGCATGCGCCCAGGTAAACATAGTCCATATCCCAGGATTGTTGAACGGCTTCCCGTTGTCCTCTCAGGCTGTAGAACAGGATGTCCAGCGACATCCGGGGCGTTGAACTGTAGGCCAGAACCGCGACAAGTGGAAATAGCAGGATCGGGCTCCAGGTTAAGAGCGTCGTAATAAAATGATAGTCCTGACGATTCAGAAAAAGAAAAAACACCATGGTCAGCAGAGCAATAGTCGTCAGGTCAGCGACACGGTAAAAATCCGTTTTTGTCAGAGCCCAACGTCGGTTCAGGTAGTAACGCGCTTCCAGAACGATGGCGACCGGGAGCGCGAACCAGATCAGTTCACATTGCCAACCCCAGAAGATCGCGGACAAGCCACCAAGGTAGCGCGGTTTGATTGGGTTGCTGGTATTCATATCGCCTTTAGGCCTGCTTCGATGTCCCCTGACGCTAGGACAAAAAAGTCGCTACGATAGGCCGTTCTGTCATTTTTTTCAGTGATAATAAATACCGCGGTTTGAACGCCCCTGTTTTCGACCGTGGCAAGTAAAGTCTCCTGTTGTTCGCTGAAACCAGAGAACACCATCAGGCAACCGCTCATCCTGCGGGCTTGTTCTGAAAGAAGGCTGACGAAGTCAGAAGATCCTCGGTCTGTTAGCTGAAGGTTGGCCAGCGCTTCGAGCTGTTGTGCAGTCTGGGCATGGCCCTGACCAGCAGTGATGATCTCCGGTCGAGTTGACATGAAGTATAAATCCATCAGGCCGTCCAGGTTTTCCCTGTCCACGAGCAGGCTGGCGGCGACCGAGATGACGTCCTCGAACGCCGCAGGGTTATTACCGAACGTATCGACTACCAAAGCCTGGCGAACAAAAAACTCATCCTGGAACTCTTTAACGACCGGCTTGTCTCGCTTTGCGGAACTCGCCCAGTGGATTTTCCTGATCGGGTCGCCATCTCGGTAGTCGCGTAGGGAAACAAACTCATCACTTTCGCCAATCGACCAGGTGGAATTAATGCCACCAGGCTGGAAGTGACGACCGCTCTTAAACTCAAACCAGCGTGGAATAGGGTACCGTTTTGGT
This sequence comes from Gammaproteobacteria bacterium, assembly GCA_018667205.1. Classification (GTDB taxonomy): domain Bacteria; phylum Pseudomonadota; class Gammaproteobacteria; order Pseudomonadales; family Azotimanducaceae; genus UBA9659. Next base: position 3,224 of record JABIVN010000525.1, read on the forward strand.
AGCACCGTCAGGTGTTCTTGGTTATCAAACTCTGTGGCGCCGTAGTTCAGTCCAAAGGGATCGGGATGCAGAATGGTGGTGGATTCGAAATATACGGACCCGCGTCTTAGCGGCGTCGCCTCGACAATGGCCTGGGCATGGCTGAGTAGATCAACATCCGGCACATCAGCAGGCTTAAGGCTGATACCAGTATTCAGTTTCTGGAGCCAAATAAAACGATGAAAGCCAAGCCATCGATCATAAGCATTCCGGGTTTCTTCCCCAGGTTCCCTCATACGTTCAAACTGGGCTAGATCCGGGGGGATAATTTTTGGGTTATCGAGGGCCTGTAGGTCTCGCTCGACATGATGCCCGTTATTGGTGACGGTGATTAAATACTCGAACGGAACCCCCGCCGTCGCATACTTAGGCAATTGACGTTTGACGCTGACCTCTGGTGAGCGAACCCTGATGCTTAAGCGTGCAAAGACTAATGTGCAGAACAGCAATGCGAACAACTGGTAGACGAAGGAAAGGTCTGTATCTAATCCAACGGCACCACAGATAAAAGTGCCGGTTTGCAGTAACCTGCCGCGGTCTGAGTTACGGCGCGTGGCGCGGCGATTAATCGTTGTTAATCGTGTCCAGGTTGGGAAGGCGCGTTCGCGAAAGGCCATATCAGTCAAGCCGGGACGGGAATGTCCTGAATAATTTCCAGGAGTATCTGCGCCGCCTGTGAGCCAGAGTATTGCGAACCGGAGTCTAGTATCAGTCGGTGGGCAATGCTTGGTATGGCAAGTTCCTGAATGTGATCCGGCGTGACAAAATCGATACCTTCCATCAGAGCAAGTACCTGCGATGTTTTCATCAATGTGATTCCTGCCCTTGGACTGGCGCCCATGGCGATCCCAGGCGTGGTGCGGGTCTGTGTAACAATGTCGACAATGTAACGCTTCAGTTCGTCAGAGATCCGAATGCCGGTCGCAGCTTTTCGGATAAGACGAACGTCGTCAATAGATGTACAGGCGGTGAGGGATTCCAGCGGATGCTGATACCTTTGGGCGTCCATGATCAGCACTTCATCCTCTTTAGAAACGTAACCGAGTTTGAAGCTCATCGCGAAACGGTCCATCTGCGCTTCTGGTAACGGATAGGTGCCATGAAACTCGACCGGGTTTTGAGTCGCAATGACAAAAAAGAGTTCATCCATCGGATGCCTTTCACCTTCGATGCTTACCTGATTTTCCCCCATTGCCTCAAGCAACGCAGACTGGGTTCTCGGGGACGCACGGTTTATTTCGTCGGCCAGCAGTATTTGGGTAAAAATCGGCCCGGGCCTAAAGCGGAACGCCTGGTTTTGCTGGTCAAAAATAGAAACGCCCAGAATATCCGAAGGCAATAGATCAGGCGTGAACTGTATCCGTCTAAAAGTAGCGTCAATCGAACCCGCGAGTGACTTTGCAAGGGTCGTTTTTCCGGTCCCGGGAACATCCTCTAGCAGTACATGACCACCAGAAAAAAATGCCGCCAATAGCCATTTGATACTATGGTTGTTGCTACGGATGACACCTTTGATATTGTCACGCAGCTGATTAATGAGCTCGAGTTCTCGGCCCGGAGTTATCTCCGGTCTTTCATAGGGCATTTTTTGTTCCTTTCGTTTCGAGTATCTTCACAAGCGTCGTTCTATTGGTCAAATTGATTTAAAACCGAAATATCTTGCGGTGTTTCGGTAGGAAATATCTCTAACAAGTTCGCCGACCAACTCAAAGTCGTTGGGGATATCGCCGGTTTTAATACGCTCACCAAGGAAATTGCAAAGCACTCGTCGAAAATATTCGTGACGAGAAAAAGAGAGGAAACTCCTGGAATCTGTCACCATGCCGACGAACTGGCTGAGAAGCCCCATATTAGCGAGGCTTTCTAATTGCCGCTCCACTCCGGTTTTTTGGTCATTGAACCACCAGGCAGCGCCGAATTGTATTCTTCCAGGAGTAGCGCCGCCTTGGAACACGCCAATCAATGCGGCAAGTGCGTCATTGTCGGCGGGATTAAGGTTATAAATAATCGTTCGAGTCAGGCTATCCCCTGATTCCAGGTTATCAAGGTAGTTTGCCAGGGCGTCTACTTGCCGATAGTCCCCCATCGTGTCGAACCCTGTGTCCGGCCCCAATGTCCTTAGCGCCCTTGTGTTGGCATTTCTCTTTGCGCCCAGGTGAAGTTGTTGTACCCACCCCTGTCGGTGGTACATGTGACCAAGTTCAGTCATAAGAAAAGAGCGATAGTGCCGTAATTCATTCGTTGAAGGGTTTTCCAGATGCTTTAGTTTGGTAAACGTTTTTTCTGCAATGGCCTTGTCGGGGTTTCCCTGAAACATTTGCTCTAAACCGTGATCAGAAGCAGTGCAACCAGCTTTATGAAAGAGTGACGCCCGGGACTCCAGGGCGAGGAGCAAGTCATCAAGAGAGTCAGGCAAGTGACCATTTTTCTCACCAAGTTTACCGAGCCATCTGTTGAAGTTCGCGCTGCCTGTGAATCCAAAAACATTATCGGGTCTAAAGGTTGGTCTGACAGAGATAAACTCGTTACTGGCTTCCTGATGTACCGATACGTCATCAACGGGATCATCGGTGGTGCAAGCTGTTTTGACGTTCCAGTGTCTTAGCAGGCCGCGAGGATGCAATTCAGGTCGCTGCAACATATGTGTGCAGTGATTGAATATATCGAGGGCGTTATCGGCGCCAAGAAGTTCGTCGATACCAAACGGATTTAAGAGCTCCATGTGGGTCCAGTGATACAGCGGGTTGCCAATTGTTTTTGGCACGACCGTCGCCCAAGCCAGGAATTTTTCCTCGTCCGGGGCATTCCCTGTAATAAATGATTCATCGACCCCTGCTGTTCGCATTGCTCTCCATTTATAGTGATCCCCTTCCAGCCAGATGGTGGAGAGGTTCTTGAACGGGATATTGTCCCGAATTCGTGCCGGGGAGAGGTGGGAATGGTAATCGTGGATGGGACAATCAATGGCGTAATCGTGATACAGACGATGAGCGGGGTCTGACTGCAATAGAAAATCTTGGTTAATAAATGACATTTATTGTCCACGCACCAGAGAGTTAACGATGGTCACAGTCTACACTGACCATTGGCAAATCATTGAGTTGGAAAGGCTGAGCCGCCCTGATCGGTTCTTTCAGTTTGAAAAGAAACAGGAAGAACAAGCGGAAACGTTTTCGTCTGAAGAGTGACGCCTAGTTGAATGAGGTTAACGCTGTTAATAGTGTGCTCATTTTCATGGTTTGGCGGTTCGCTTCTCCCGCTCTGTGCGCCACCATGAATGAAGTGGGTGCCGGCCTTAGAGGTCGTTAAGGTGGCAGCAGACCTGGTGGTCGGCAACGGTGCGCAGTAAAGGGGTCTCTAGTTTGCATCTTTCCAGCACCCTTGGACATCTTGGGTGAAATCGGCACCCCGATGGTGGGTTGATCGGTGAGGGTACGTCCCCTGTAATGATTGCTCGTTTCACTCGTCGGTGTGGGTCCGGAACAGGAATGGAGGAGATTAGTGATTTGGTATAGGGATGCCGCGGTTCGTGGTAAATAGATTCACCGGTACTCTCCTCTACGATATTACCCAGGTACATGATCGCAATCCGATCAGAGATGTGTTTTACAACCGCGAGATCGTGAGCGATGAACAGGTATGCCAGTTTAAATTCTTTCTGCAGATCCACGAGCAGGTTCAGGATCTGGCTCTGGATTGAAACGTCCAGTGCAGATACTGGTTCATCGCAAACCACTAGTCTTGGGTTGAGCGCAATCGATCTTGCGATACTGATTCTTTGTCTTTGCCCCCCAGAAAACTCAAAGGGGTATCTTGTGATTGAGCGTGCTGGCAGGCCCACGATATCTAGCAGTTCCCTGACGCGTTTGGCGCGACTGACCTTGTCGCCAATTTTTTGAACGATGTAAGGTTCCTTTAGAATATCGCCAACCGTATGTCGAGAGTTCAATGACTCCATAGGGTCCTGGAAAATCATTTGGATATTTTGCCGGTAAGGCATCAAAGCCCTGCCTTTAAGCCTTGTGATGTCGGTTCCTTCAAACTCGATGGAACCAGAGGTCGGTTCGTACAATCGGGCGATACATCTGCCAAGGGTCGATTTTCCGCAGCCGGATTCACCCACAAGGCCAAGGGTTTCCCCAGGTTGTATTTCGAAGGAAATTCCGTCGACCGCTTTATTGAATTTTTTGGCACGAAGAAGAACACCTTCCTTCACAGGGAAATGCATTTTAAGGTTGGTGACTTTGAGTATTGGAGACATGATTAGAGCTCTTGCCAGCGCAAGCAGCTGACCTGGTGTTGTTCTTTTATCGCCTGAAGCCCGGGGGTGTTGCTGATGCACTGCTCACGACTGAAAGTGCAGCGGTTTTCGAAACGACAGCCTTCGGGTAAATCCAAAAGCCCTGGGACCATCCCATCAATAACACTGAGGGTTGATTTGGGTTCGGTATTGAGTGTCGGGATCGATTTAAGCAAGCCACGCGTGTAGGGGTGCGCCGGGCGGTCAAAGATATCGAACACGCTGCCTTTCTCTGCGACTTTACCGGCATACATCACCACGACTTCATCGCAGGTTTCCGCGATCACCCCAAGGTCATGGGTAATCAATATCACTGACATGCCGATGTCAGCCTGAAGTTCTTTAATCAGTTCCAGGATCTGCGCTTGGATAGTGACGTCCAGAGCAGTTGTCGGTTCATCTGCGATAAGGACGTCAGGTTTACAGGCAAGCGCCATGGCGATAACGACACGCTGCCGCATGCCGCCAGAGAGTTGATGTGGGTATTCGGTCATTCTGACGTCGGGCGACGGTATGCCAACCCGATCGAGTATTCCGACGGCTTCGCGGATTGCCGCGTCGGGCTTAATGTCTTTATGAATCAGGAGCGCTTCTGTTAGTTGGCGGCCAACCGCATGAACAGGGTTTAATGCGGTCATTGGTTCCTGAAACACCATGCCGATTCTAGCGCCGCGGATCTTTTCCATTTGGGGAATAGGGAGCTGCGTCAGGTCAGTGCCATCAAGCTCAACGCTGCCGGAAACAATCTGCCCCATGGGCTGTGGTAACAATCGCATAATAGACAGAGCCGTAACACTTTTTCCGCAACCGGATTCGCCGACAATCCCAAGTGTTTTACCCGCTTGGGCGGTGAATGAGACATCATCGACTGCCCTCACCCGACCTTCGTCGGTGTCGAATTCGGTAACGAGGTTGTTGATGGAAAGTACGGCCATCAGGGCGTTGCGAACTGTTTGTAGAAGTTAATCTCTGGCTGAAAGTGTTGGCCAGCTTTCTCCGCCGCCTTGGTTTCTTCTTTGATGTCTGTATCAATCCAATGAACAAAGAGCTCGTTATACCCTCGGGTGTGTTTGTAGTTAAAACCTTCAGGGTACCTAATCCATCGCCAGTGTCCGATTCGGTACCCGGGTTGGACAAAACCTGGGACGAAAGACGCATGTTCGTGATGAATCTCTGTCATCCGGTGAGCCAGGTCAATCATTTCCTGCTTATCACCGGAAGCTCGATACTGGTCAATCATGCTGTCCATTTCTGGCAGTGCGAGAACCTCCAGATTGTTGGTCTGGGTTTTAACCTTTCGTTCCGGATTAATTGATCCGTCTGTCAGGTAAGGTAAATCGTAAGCGTTGTCGGAGTGATAGGTTTCCCAGAAACGAGGATACATTTCCAGGGACACGGAGAACGCCACGAAGTGAATATCGTGCTTCTTTTCCTGTACTTTTTTAAAGCCGGCCGTGGAGTCTAAAACTTCAAGCCGCAGTTCAAGCCCCGCTTTGAGCGCCTCTTCCTTCAGGATAGTCAGGATATCCTTGTATTGTTCGTACCCGGTGGAAAAAGTGAAAGCCAATCGTTGGCCGGCTGCATTTTGCAGGATGCCATCAGAACCACGCTCCACGAAACCTGCTCTAGCGAAGGCTTCCTGCGCTTTGTTGATATCGAAGACTCTTGGCTGGAGTGTTGGATGGGTAAATTCACCGTAGCCATCTGCAGATGTTTTCATGCGGGCGTAATCGCCTCGGAAGAATTTCTCTAACACCAGATCCCAATTTGAAGCATGTTGGATGCCGACTCGAATGTCCTTGTTGTTCAGCAGTTCCTTTGAGGTGTTAATCCACATGCCAAATGTCGGTCTTGGATGCTGGTTATAGAACATCGATTTGTGAATATAGCCGGAGGTGACATCCTGATCTTCGTCGGGAAGTTTTTCATACCAATACTCGGCGAGACTTAGACTGAACTGGTCGATATCGCCACGTTTGAATGCTTCGAAGTGCTTCGAAGTGTCGCGAATAACGGACAGGTGGATTTTGTCCATGTTGAACCGGTAGCGCCAATGCTTCTTGTCTTTTGCCCACCAGTCCTTGTCGCGGGTAAACGTGACCGATCTGCCTTTTTTAAGGTTTTTATCGTCTAGCAGGTAAGGAGATGTGGTTGTTTGGAACCTCCACTGGTAACGCTCAACATAGTCGTCGCCGAGTTCTTTAAAAAAGTGTGCAGCCATGGGACGAAGTTCCAGTACACGGGAGTTCATGTCGGGCTTGGCCTCCGGTACTGAAATGGAGAACGTCAGGTCGTCGTATTTTGTAATGTTGGTGTACTGGGTGCTGTACCAATTGTTGTACCAGGGCGCGACGATGTAGGTGGACTGGTTAATGAAAAACATGAAGAAGAAATCATCGCTCGTGATGGGTTCGCCATCCGACCACTTAGCCTTTGGGTCAATTTTTACATAGACAGTTTTATCTTCCTGGTCGACTGACCATGATTCTGCGAGACCCGGGAAATACTCGAATTCATTGGGGTGTCTGTGAGCTATGGACATCGTTACAGCATCGAGCAGGTAGGTTCTAAATGAGCCGTTTGAATCGGGGCCGAGCGTACGCAGGGTTCTTGGGAAATCCTGTAAGCGCACATATTCCGTGCCGCCTTTTTTTGCCGTGGGCGAACCCACTTCCGGGAGATGGCTACCATTTTCCCAGACTAGCTCCTCAGGAAGATCTGCTGGTGTTTTAAATGAGAAAAAATCAGGGCGCTCCGCATAGTAAGCCTGCACCTCTGTTGTGTTATCTGCAGGCTCGAAAACAGATTGCTGTTCGCCATCCGAGGACCCGCCACAGGCGGAGAGTGCGAGCAGTGCAAGCAGTGCGGATGTCGTTCGGAAGAGTCTCATAACAAACCTCATTTCTGGCTGTGGCAGTAAAATTTAGCGATAAATAGTGAATTTCTTCGGGTCGAAAGACTCCCGAACAGCTTCACCGATGAATGTGACCACGGTTAATAAAATAACCAGGGTTCCAAACGCGGACATCACGATCCATGGTGCGGTTCGGAGCGTTGCGGTTCCCTGTTTAAGAAGCTCACCCAGGCTTGGGGTGGGCGGTGGTAAACCAAATCCAAGGAAATCTAATGCGGTGATGGCGGTAATGGCCGAAACCACAGTGAATGGCATGAATGTGACGAGTGTCGATAAGACGTTTGGCAGGATATGGCGGAAGATAATTCTCGTATCCGAGGCGCCAATAACCCGAGCGGCGGCGATGTAGTCCCTGGATTTCTCTTTGTAGGTTTCTGTTCTCATATAATACGTCATGCTGGTCCACGAGAAGAGCACCATTACCGTTAATAGTATGGCGATCCTTGTCGGCAC
>JABIVN010000526.1 GCA_018667205.1 Gammaproteobacteria bacterium
AAACGATATCAAGGGCAAGGTCGATGCTATTTCTACTTTCCCCGCTGAAACCGAAAAACCCATCGTTTCCTCCATGCAGTTTAGAGGACAAACGATATCTCTGGCTGTTCACGGCAACACAGATGAAGCAACGCTAAAACTGCTGGCTGAAGAGATTCGTGATGATATCTCGGCACTGGAGGGGATCTCGCAGGTCTCGGTCACGTACGCCCGCCCCTGGGAGATCTCCATTGAAGTCAGCGAGCAGACCCTGCGGCAATACAACCTGACAATGAGCGAGATCGCCGATGCCATTCGTCGTGCCTCAATGGACTTGCCTGGCGGATCAATAAAAACGCAAGGTGGCGAGATTCTACTTCGTTCCAAAGGGCAGGCTTATCGGGGACCTGAATTTGAAGACATCGTGGTTGTCACTCGCCCTGACGGCACCAATATATCGCTCGGAGACATCGCCATTGTCAACGATGCCTTTCAAGAGGGTTTCCTACGCGCAAAGTTTGACGGCGAACGCTCCGTCGCCGTAACGGTCTACCGTGTCGGTAAAGAGGACACGATCACGTCAGCAAACTCAGTGCAACAATACATTGAGAAAAAACGAGCCCAGTTGCCCCCGGGGATCAGCCTGACCATCTGGATCGACGAATCAATAGCGCTCAATCGGCGAATTGGCGCACTCACTAAAAACGCTTATGCAGGTCTGGCGCTGGTGCTGCTCATTCTTACGTTGTTCCTCCGCTTCAAGGTCGCTATCTGGGTCGCGGCAGGTATTCCAATCGCCATCTTGGGGGCCATCTGGATGTTCCCCTTTGCTGGAATCAACATCAGCTCGCTAACCGTACTTGCTTTCATTCTGGTCCTAGGCATCGTTGTCGATGACGCTATTGTCGTCGGCGAGCGTATTTTTAGTCACGAAAGTATACAAAAAAATCACCGTGAAGCTGCAATCGCGGGAACCAAGGAGGTCATCACTCCCGTGGTGTTTGGCGTACTGACCACCATTGCCGCCTTCCTGCCGATTCTGTTGATAGCCGGCCGCATGGGCGACTTCTTTTCTATTATTGGCTGGGTTGTCCTCGTTTGCCTTGTGTTCAGTATTCTTGAATGTATGTTGATCCTGCCAGCACACCTTGCACATAGAAAAACCGAGGGCTACTTTCTTGAAGGCACACCTCTCGTAGAAGGTTGGATAAAATTCCAAGGTAAGTTTTCGGGAGGGCTTGAGTCCTTTGCGATAAACACCTACAAGCCCACGCTTGAGAAAACCCTGGAATGGCGTTGGGTCACCTGGGCTGTAGCCACCGCCGTCCTAGTCACCTCGATAGCGCTGATAGCCAGTGGCCGAGTGATTTTTCAATTTTTCCCCGCTGTTGAAGGTGACAGAATCTTCGCGACACTGACAATGCCCGAAGGCATTAATGTTGAGTACACTGAGGAGGCTGCGCGCCAACTAGAACTCGCCGCCTTTGAAACAGCCAAGGAAGTTAACGCGGAACTGGGTTTAGGTAAAGACAGCCTGGGCAATGATCGTTCAGTTATCCTTCATACGTTCCAATCCATCGGTGTCAAAGCTGCTCGCAGTAGCGGTCCCCCCATGAGAACCGCCGGTGGCAGCCATCTTGCCGAGGTGGTACTTGACCTAGTTCCATTCAAGGAGAGGCCAGGCTGGAATACAAACAAAATCGCCGACAAGTGGCGAGAGAAGACAGGTTCTGTGACAGACGCCGTTGAACTGCAGTTCACGACTTCAACATTCAGCGGAGGCGATGCTTTAGCACTTCAACTGAAAGGCCGGGATATCGAACAGCTGAAGCGTGCGGCGCTGTATTTACGCACGGAACTTGGACGATACCCTGGGGTACTGGATCTAACGGACTCATTCCGCGCCGGTAAACAAGAAGTTAAATTGGACATCCTGCCGGAAGCCAAACCCCTGGGCCTTACCCTAAATGATCTTGCTCGCCAGGTACGGCAGTCATTCTACGGGGAAGAAGCACAAAGGATTCAAAGGGGTACCGACGACGTTAGAGTCATGGTTCGTTACCCAGAGAACGAACGGCAATCCCTGGGCAACCTTGAAAACATGAGAATTCGTACAAAAGAAAACATAGAGGTGCCTTTTTCTACTGTTGCCAAGGTAATCTACGGTGACGGATTCAGCGCCATCAACAGAGAAGATCAACAACGAGTCATCGATGTCAGGGGCGATGTGAATCGCTCTATTGTGACCCCGGAAGAAATCATGGCTGCGGTTGAAAAAGCAGTCTGCGCCACGGGTACCAGTTTCGGCAGTCGGGAAAGCAGATGCTACAACGCGGACTTCCCCGGGGTCGCGTTTAAAATCTCTGGTGAACAGGAAGAGCGTGCCAAAGCCCTCGGTAGCATGATTGCCACCGTACCACTTGCCCTGATGATCATATTCGCGCTGCTAGCGGTTCCATTGAAGAGCTACATGCAGCCCCTGGTCATCATGAGCGTCATTCCTTTTGGTGCCGTTGGCGCAATCGTTGGCCATTATATTATGGGATGGGATCTAATCTTCTTTTCATTACTAGGTATCATCGCGCTTTCTGGCGTCGTCGTGAATGCGTCGCTTGTCCTTGTTGACTATATCAACAGACAAAGGCTGGAAGGCGTACCACTGTTCGAAGCAGTCTCCAATGCAGGTGTGGTTCGGTTCAGGCCTATAATCCTGACTTCGGTCACTACTTTCGTGGGTCTGGTGCCTCTGATGACAGATAAGGACCCGGAAACGTTTATGTTCATTCCCATGGCGATTTCACTGGCGTTTGGCGTCCTGTTTGCCACCGTGATCACCCTGTTTCTGGTGCCAAGTCTTTACCTGATGCTTCACGATTGGCTGAAGTTCTGGGGCTTTGATAATGACACCGACCCTGCATTGACCGTGCACAACGACCCGAAACCCAGCCCGGTCGTTGAGCCGGCATAAATACAATATGTTTCGCTGCTCATGCTCAACCGGTGGTTCTTGAATGCAGCACTTGGCTTTTTAGCGCTGCGTCATTGATTGATACCACTCGTTACCGGACACGTGTAAACCGAGACTGATGACCTATCGCTACTGATGATCTATCGCTACTGACGACATATCGCTACAAACTGATTCTGACGACTATCTTTCAGTCCAAGGTTTTCATATCTGTCCCACAACAGCGCATCATCCGGAACCGTATAAAAATCAGGATTATCGCGATACTCAGGACACAATGCCCTAATCGCCTTCCTAAGCCTCTTGTTCAGAGACGGTACGGCATAGGACGGATTCAATGCTTCATCCCAGTAATCGTTAATGTGGTCAGCAAAGCTAAAGGGTCTTTGCTGCACATAAATGTCACCGTCTAACATCAGGATGGCTGCCTTACCCTCGACAACATTATCTTCAAACAAGCTTTGGTAAAAGCGCCAGCCCTCGTAGTTGGCGACAAGGTCAGCGTT
>JABIVN010000527.1 GCA_018667205.1 Gammaproteobacteria bacterium
TATGAGTTTGATCTAAGGTCTGGTCTCGAGGGTTATGATGCTTCTGGTGCGGGTCTCTGGTCACCCTCACCTGGCCTGGCTGACCTGCCGAGTACAATAGGGGTGAATAACACTAATGTTTTTGTTGATGGTACTGGCATCAATACCGACAAGATCGTGAGTGGCACGGATGTATTAACAGTCAGAAACCTCTTACAGCAAGACGTTGGAATCAGGCTGGCGGAGAGCATGGACCCCTCTCGAGTCCCTATCAAGGTGTTAGTAGACGAAGAGGCTGGCTTGGCTGGGCTTGGATTCAGCCAAGGAGACCTTGCAATGATTCATGACTGTGAGAAGGGGACTATATTTCAGGTCACTGATGTGACGCTTAACGGGAAAACGGCCCTGGCGACGACTAACACGGTAGAAGTCGAGATTGCGCATTTGAAGGATGCGCCTGATCCCTGGCGGAATACGATCCTGACCCTGGCGCTTAAAAACAGCTTTGATGCCGATGCGATGGTAAGTGCAATAGAGACGAATATTTACTTCATTGCGCCTGGGGCGGGCGAGAATAGTAGCGGTGATACGCCCCTGTCTCTGTGGCGAAAGTCTGGCACAACAGGCCCTGTGGAGCTTGTCGAGGGTATTGAAAACCTTCAGATTCTTTATGGTGTATCTACCGATGGGAACCGCACGCCAAACCGATACCGGCGCGCAAATGAGGTAAACATGAAAGATGTCGTCACTGTTCGGGTCACGGTGTTCGCTAACACGATTGACGATGTCGGTGGCACCAGCGCTACAACACATGGTTGCAGCATACAAAACTGTGCTTATACGTTGGACGGCGGTGATTTAAGCGAGTACGACGGTAACCCTGGTAATTTAAATGGCAGAGACGGTTTGATGCGTCGAGCTTTCACAAAGACTTTTATGCTGAGAAACAAAAGCTAATGATGATCGCGCAGCAAAACAAACAACAACAGGAAGGTATCGTTTTGTTCATGAGCCTGGTCATGCTGCTGCTACTGACCGTTCTGGGAGTTTCGTCTATTCAGACGACGACCTTGCAACAACGGATGGCGCGCAACGCCAATGACAGCAGCCTGGCTTTCCAGGCTGCTGAGGCTGCGCTCAGGGATGGTGAAGACCTTCTGGAAGGCCTTACCTCGCTAGGTGACTTCGGAGATCCAGCGCAAGATAATTTAAGCGCGAATGAGGCTAATGGTTATTACTATGAGGAAGAGCCGGGCGTAGCCCCCAACTGGAAAGCGCTGGGAGACTGGAGCGGGGCCAGCGGGTTCAGAGACAGTGAAATCAAGATCACCAGTGTCGCAACTCAGCCGAAATATATCGTTGAGCACGTAAAAACAGTTGTATCGGACGCCGATGCTCTGAATCTTGACAATATCGGGCAGGATACGGGTTCTGGTCGAACGGAGGTCTTCCGTGTGACCGCCCGTGGAACTGGCGCTACTGCAACCGCCCAGGTGATGATCCAAGGAACCTACGGGAAGCGGCTATAGCCCTATAAAATAGGGGTGGCACCTTTTGTTCGGCTAATTCGACCATTGAGTCAATAGCCTTACTGCTAGTCATACTCTGCCTATATATTACCGTGAGACGTTCCCCCGGCAGGGCGCGGTTGCACCTTAAATTGATAATTCGGGAAAAGACATGGGCAATTATCCAACCTTCGAAAGACCTACGTTGGTGTCACGATTACTTGCACTAGGTGCTTTTTGTGCGGCTCAGTTATTGAGTTCCTCCGCGCTTGCGGTGGTTTTGGCCGCAGATGATAATGTTTCTGTTCCGTTCGGTACGACAAGCTTCGTTTACTGTCATCAGAATAACGATAGTTTGAACGGGGAACAGAGTCCGTTAGTGACGCCTGCAGGTTTTTTTGTTTTTACCCCCAATGGCCCGATATCAGGTATTACGCAATTGGATAGTCCGAGTTGTAGTGACGAGACGACATCGGACACAGACTTATTCAATGCCTTTCAAATTTCGCTAACGGCGGGCAGTTCGGGAACAGGTACATTCTATTATGGTATTAAAGATGGCGATGAGGAGAATTTTAAATATAGCGAGACCGATTGTGACACACCCGGTGTAAATGATGATTCGTGTGGGCATGTCTTTGTCGTGGTGGATGCGGTTCTACCATACGTCACTTCGGGTACCACGGCACCCGCGATCGATGAAAACAGCGGCGCGGGTCAAGTTATCTATACGGTCACCGGTGAGCCTGCACCAATAATTTACAGTTTTGCTGGCGGTATTGATGACGCTTTGTTCACCATTGACCCAGCAAATGGAGAAGTGACGCTAACGGCCAACCCGGACGCTGAAGTTAAGTCCTCTTACAGCTTTAAGGTAAAAGTTACCGAGACGCTCACGCCACGTGATTCGGCCGCTCAAACAGTCACGCTGGCGATCAACCCCCTGAATGACAACCAGCCTGCTTTAACCAGCGCCGGGACCGACTTTGAGGCTGCTGGCATTGAGTATGACGAAGGCGCTAAAACGTCAACTGACAGGCTGATCATCCCGCTCAACGGTTACTTTGTTGACCTGGACATCGATGCAGACGGTTTGCTGGATTCCTCGACGATTGGTGATAATGACAGCCTTGTTTATAGCGTCACCGGTAATAGCAATGGTGCATTGATCACGGCTGCGGTCAACGCCGGAGAGCTGACAATCTTTAGCCCCGCCGAAGAGCACGGAACTGCGAATATCACGGTGACCGCGACAGACACGGCTGACCCTCCAGCTAATATTTCCGCTGTCGAACTGAATTTCATGGTGACCGTAAATTCAGTCAATGACGCGCCCATTTATGTCCCCGGCAGTTACAGCGTCTCGGGGTACACAGTGAATGAAGATTCTGGTGATATCCCGCTTCCGTTGGACGCTGCGTTTACCGACCAGGATATTGTCGGTGACAGCGACCCCACGGATGATTTGCTCACCTATACGATAACGGTTGTCGATGTCCCCGCGAATGATGCCATTGAGGCCGTTTATGTCGATCTGCCATTCACTATCATTAGTGATGTCGATACCGATTTTTCCCGTACGACGGTTTACGAGACGACAGAGACGTCGATGTTGATCGAATTGGCCCCAGACGGGCATGGCTACCTTGACATAAGCGTCCGCGCCACGGATCAGGGTCGACCACCGGCAGCGCCCGCAGATCCAATTTTCCTGTTTGACGAAGAAAGCTTCAGGATCACGGTTCAGGGTATTGGTAACGATACGCCGCTGGCAGCGGATGATCATTATAGTGAGTTTGTTGAACTCGTGATGGAAGAAGATGGCGCGCCGATCACCTTCGATGTTCTGTCTAATGATTATCTTGGTGACGCACCTGCTTTCGTGATTAGCGCGGGTGAAACGATTACGGATAGTTTTGGCCAGGCTCATACCTGGCGAACTACATCACGATTAACCGACAGAAATAACGTCGGTGACTTTGCCATAGAGGTAAATGGCGAGGTCAGCTGTGCGAATGCGGGATGTCAGGATGGCCAGACAGACGATACCACTATCGCGGCTGACGGCATTCTGGATAACTCAATCATGTACAAGCCCGCGCTTGATTTCAATGGAGAAGACACCTTTACCTATTGTATTCAGGATGCATTCCCCGAATCGGAACCGGCGTTTACACCGCCCAATGATGTCCGGTGCGCAATGGTGACAGTTAATGTGACGCCAGTGAACGACCTGCCTAGGGTGCCTGCGAATATCGTTTATCAAATGGATCAGGGTCAGGATCTGATTGTTGTCGCGGCAGATGGCCTGGCGACTAAAGTTACCGGTGTTGATAATACGCACGTGGATGGACTTGGCTGTAATCCCGCCGACGCTGGCTGCGTGCCGCAAGCCGGACGAAGCCCGGATGCCCTATACTTTTCGGTCAACCAACTTAGCACGATAGAGGGCTTTCTAGACGCGTTTAATGCTGACGGAACATTTACATATCGACCACGCGCGGCATTCTCTGGGACTGACCGCTTCGTGTTCAATGTATGTGAGACGCCTGTACCTTCGAATGACACTTGTTTTTTCGATGTCTCGGTGACGATTGTTGTGGAGGCGATTGACGGAGCAGCAGCAGGGCTCTCTGACGACGTGGTTGAGGTGGACTTTGATCTGGCGGATATTCCTCTGGAGCTCCCGGTCGGCCCCGAGGCGAATGTCCTGATTGTTAACGACGACTCAGGCTCAATGGCTTGGGATATCCTTACAGATCAGTCGAGCGGCCTCTTCTATTTCTCTACTGGCAACTATATCAACTACACAATGAAGGCCACGGCAGGTTCTTCCACTTATGTAGCGCCTGGTGAGAGTGACGCGCCTGGTGAGGGTTTGTGGCGTCTCAGGAATTCGGATTACAACAAAACTTATTATAACCCGGCTATTCGTTATGACCCGTGGGACGGACTAAATCCGAATAATGTAGAGTTCCCTAATTCAACGCCGACTGCCGCGCCGCACAATCCTTTGTCGCCCTCGGGTGCCAGAACAAACCTCCGACAATTACAGCCCGATTATACTGGGAGGGCAGTCAAAACGAGTATTCGTACTTGCTCTCGAAAATGTCGCAGATATCGTCGTGGCAGGTGCATAAGATATCGTACTGTTTGTACAGGCGGTGGAACTGGTTTTCAGCAGGTGGTCGCTAAAAACATGTACCTGCCGCGTTACTACAGTTGGGATAACAAGGATCTTACTGAAACGACACCAGACTTGGATGCGACGCCATCTCCGATTCTGGACCCGAATAACTCTGACGGCGTATTGGTAGAGATTCGACCTGCTTCAGAAACGCAATCGAATGGTGTTCCTGGGTCAGATACCTATCCCAGGCCCGAGGGTAGGACTGACTGTATTAGCGCAGTTGATACCTGTTCTTTCGATGAAGAGATTCAGAATTTCGCGAACTGGTTTACCTATTCACGAAGCCGGGAATTCACCGCTAAGTCTGCGCTCGGCAAAGTCGTCGCGGGATCCGAGAACATTCGAGTGGGCTATGCGAAACTCAACCGTCGAAGTGACGGTCGCAGGATTGAGTCCATGAATACGTCAGAAAGAACGGGTGCGAAGGCTGACCTGCTCGATTCGATTTACCAAACACAGTCCAGCGGTGGTACGCCTTTACGGCGGTCACTTCGTGATGCTGGCCGACACTTTGCGTGTCAGGACAATGATATTTTCGGGTCCAGCGGCAACTCATCCCCGGGTGATCCGCGTTGTCCGGTTTTTGAGGCTCCAGCGGGAAACTGCCAACAGAACTTTGCGTTGTTGATTTCTGATGGCGCTTGGAACGGCAGTTCTCCGAATGTCTACAACGACGACAATGATAACGATACGAACTTTGATGGAGGCATTTACGCTGGTACATACAGCGATTCGCTTGCGGACGTTGCAATGCAGTACTACGAGTCTGATTTACACAACTCCCTGTTAAATGAAGTGCCCACCACCGGAAGAGATACCAATGGCGCTGCAGATGATGCGTTTGAGGATGGCGCTAATGTTCTGATGCACCAGCACATGAAGACATTCACCGTGGGCTTTGGTGTCAACGGGCTCATCAAAGAAGAGGACGTGCCAACGGACTACACGCAATCCTTTTTCTGGGGCAATCCAACCAATACTGAGCGTAAGATTGATGACATGCGCCATGCAGCGATCAATGGCCGGGGTCAGTATCTCAGTGCAGGTAATGCTGCAACGCTGGCAGAAGCTTTAGGGTCGGCTTTTGAGGAGTTTCAGCAGGGCAGCGGTGCTGCATCGGCGGTATCATTTAACTCGCAGGAAATTCTTGAAGACACGCTGGTGTTCCGCTCTTTCTACAATACGAAGAACAATACCGGTGACCTGATTGCGCAGAAAATTGAGCCGGATGGAACGGTTATAGATGATCCTGTTTGGAATGCGGCCGCCCGACTAGATGAAGTAGCCCCTGACGCTCGCGTGATCCTGACCTACGACAGGTACAAACCTGTTGCACCGGCGACCAACGTGAACTTTGGGCAGGGGGTACCGTTCAGGCCGGCCAGTCTTAATGTTGATCAACGGAGCGTATTTAGCGAGGAGCCCGCGGGTTCGCAGCAAGACCTTGAGGTGAGCCAGGGAGTTGCTTACCTGCGAGGTGACAATAGCAACGAACGTCCTACAGGAAGCTTTCGAGAGCGGCCCGGCATCGAGGGTCGGCTGGGTGATATTGTGCACTCGGCACCGACCTTTATTGGCATTCCATCGAGGTTAGGCAGAGATCGTCAACCCTTCCCCCAGAGTGATCTGTACTCGCAGTTCCGATTCTCCAACAAGAACCGTGACCCGTTGGTTTATGTTGCCGCTAACGATGGCATGTTGCATGGATTCGACGCTGAAACCGGCGATGAAGTCATCGCCTACTTGCCCAATAACCTGATGACACACACCTATAGCCAGAAGGTCACAGATTTGCTGGATTACCAGTACACTCACAAGTACCTCGTGGATTCGACGCCCGCCGTCAACGATGTTTATATGGACGTCGACGGTGATGGGGTCAAGGAGTGGCGGACTATCCTCGTCAGTGGCCAGGGAGGTGGCGGTAAAGCCTACTTCGCGCTGGATATTACTGATCCAACCAAGTTTAGCGATGCTACGGCCGATCAGGTGGTGCTGTGGGAGTTTACGGATGAAGATGATACTTATCCGACTGACAAGTTTGGTAACGCTTTGCTAGCGGATACAGATTCTGACGGTGTTATAGATGATCAGCGCCAGGATCTGTTGTCGCCTTCACAGCCTGTAAAAGACCTTGGATACAGCTCCAGTGTACCAACCCTCGTGATGAGTAACATTATTGATGCCGACGGTGAACACAAATGGGTTTCAATTTCGGGTAATGGCTATAACTCTACTGCGGGTATTGCGAAATTGTTGATCTTGTTCCTTGAAGGCGGACTAGATGGTACCTGGTGCCACCCTGATATTAATCATAACGTTGTCCCTGATGGCCCCTATCCTAGTGAGTGTCAGAATGGCGACGTGCAGGATTTCGTTAAACTGGATACCGGGTTTGGTGTTGAATCAGGGCTACCCAATGGTCTTGGTGAGCCAAGAGTAATTGATGCGGATAGCAACGGTACTGCTGACTATGTTTATGCAGGGGATCTGCAAGGCAACTTCTTTCGTTTTGACATTACGAACGCTGATTTCCATCAGTGGAGTGTCACCAAGATATTCAAAGCTCAGTACAAGCCAGGTACGGCAGATGAAAAGAATCAGCCGATTACTACGCAACCGATTGCAATTGTTCATCCAACTGAAGAGGAAGGTTTTATTATCATCTTTGGGACGGGTGCTTATCTGCGAACTGGCGACTCTACAGATTCAGAGATCCAGTCTATCTATGGTTTATGGGATCGGCTGGGTCCGGGACTGATCCAAAAAGCTGACCTTCAGGTTCAAAGTTACACCAATGCCACTGATGCTTTGGGCCGGGTAAGAACACTTTCAGATAATGCCGTTGACTATTCTGTGTCTGCGATTGGAGCTCAAAAAGGCTGGTACAACGACCTGAATTCTCCGCCGCCTGGCGGCCTGGCAGGCTCTGCGGCAGAGTTTCCGGGTGAGAGAGCTGTGCGAAACGTGCAGTTGCGTGGTGGCCTTTCATTCGTGAACTCGATCTTCCCAAGAGCGTTAGGTAGCTGCGTTGGTCGGGCTGGTGGAGCGGTATTGTCATTCTGCCCGGATACAGGTGGTTCTTTGTGCTTCGGTAACCGAACTGTGTTTGACTTGAATAACGATGGTGCCTTCGACGCCTATGATGATGTCAATGGCGGCCAGACTGCTGCAGGAATTATCCTTGAGAACCCTTCGCCACCTACAGATTCGACTTTTATCGATAATAAGCGTGTTAGCCAGTACGGTCGGGAGCTTCATATTATTGGAACGAACACATCGTTTGGTAAAAATACCGGTCGGTTGTCATGGAAGCGTTTGAAAGCTATTGATTAGGATAGCGATTGATAAGAACCATTGTTCATTAGGAGAACTATTGTGAGAAAGTTATTGGTAGCACTTGTCTTGATGGCGCCGTTGGGAGTGTTTGCTGAGACTTTTGATGAACTGCTGGATAGTATCGATACTGCCCTTGTTTCAAGGTTTGAAAATGGCGTTATCTATGAGATGAACCTCGTGACGCGGATGATTCAGATCAGCGGGTACGATTATCATGTAAGCCCGGCCTACGGGGAAGATTTAACCGAAATCTCACTGTATGGGACGTCGGCTGGATCATTCGAACTCCTCACCGTTGGGATGAAAGTGGAGGTGGAGTACCTGGAACTGGAGCGCGCAAGAGTTGCGGTGGTGATTAAGGAGCTTGATCCAAACTTGGAAGTTGAGTTTTAACACCTGAGTTGCTTACCTTTTCGATCTATAGGATGTCCAGCCTCATCGACCGAACGGTTTAGTCTGACTCTGCCCTGTATATTGATCAAGATCTGGCGTGCATACTTAGGGTTGGCGTTAGCCGGGCAGACGACAAAGTTGCCGTTTTGAAACTTTGTGTATCCCATCGGCGTCATCTGTAAGTACCGTTTGTTCTGGAATGCACGCCAGGTAACTGAGCTATCTGAGTGACTGTTTGATATGCGGGCAATGAGTTTTTCGTCAGGTTCATGTCTTGCGTTACTGTTCCTGTCCAGGAACACCGA
>JABIVN010000056.1 GCA_018667205.1 Gammaproteobacteria bacterium
CATGCATCAGAGTTGGCCAAAGCACTGGCCGAACTCTCGTCCTTCAAGCTTCAAGCAAAGCCCGTCACCAATATGGTACTGCTGAACCTTAAAGCAGAAACTTTTAAATCACTGCAGCAGTACCTCCTGGACAATGGCGTGAAAACTTCTACTCAGCGGTGGGTGATGCACCGTGATGTATCCAGCGACAATATCGATCAACTGATAGCGCTTTGTCGCAATTTTGATCAGCGAGCCTGACTGAGAAATCACCGTGAAACCGCTCATACTAGTAACAGGTAGCACCGCGATTGATCAGATCGGTAGCTACGATGGTTCGTTCGAAGAGTATCAATCCAGCTATTTGGTGAACGCATTCAACGTTTCCTTTCAGCTTACAGAGATGCGTACCAGCTTTGGCGGATGTGCACCCAACATTGCGCACGGGTTAACCCAACTGGGTATTGATGCGATTCCTTTGTCATCCGCGGGGCGTAACTTCGTTGACCAGTATAAGGCCCATCTTATTAACCTTGGGATTAATATTGATTTCATCGCCGTTGCTGACGATGTATCAAGCTGTGCCTGTTGCATGATGATTAACGATGCTCACGGAAACCAGATCATTGGATTCTACCCCGGGCCGAATAATCCCAATCGTCGGTCCCCTGAAACGCTTCCGTTCATCGATAAAATTGCGCTCGCTATTCTGGGCCCTGAGGAACCTGAACTAACCCTTCGACAAGGCCGGGCTCTGTTTGAACACAATGTTCCCTTGATGGTTGACCCCGGACAGGTCATCTCTGCCTTTTCCAGAGACCAGATTCGTGAATTGCTAAGCCTGGCGCAGTATCTTGTGGTTAATCACCACGAATTCGAGGTGCTGAAGACAAATGCCGAACTGACCGACAAGGAAGTATTTGATCAGGTGGCGGAAGTGATTTTGACCCATGGCGACAAAGGCGTCACGATTTATTCCCGTGACGGAATTTGCCAGGTTGACGCAGTGCGTGATGTAAAGGTTGATGAAGTCACTGGATGCGGCGACGCTTTTCGCGCGGGCTATGCCTACGGTATTTTGAATAACCTTAATCTGAAAGAACGCGGTCAGGTTGGTTGCATCATGGCTGCCCGAAACCTTGAAAACCCTGAGACCCAGCGTTACAGAATTACTGCGACTGAGCTTGCTGAACTTCGAGCAACAATTTACGGCTAGTCTTTTGCCTTCGGAAGCTGCGCATGATGGCCTGAAAGTTTCGAGGGCAGCCTAATTGTCGCCCTTGCCCCGGCGGCGGTCATGGCTCGTGTATATCCTGCAAGAAATATAGAGGTGGGGCTGGCGCATAATCTTACTCTATGCCAGCATTCACGTTCTTTGATACACAACTCTGCCTTTAAAACCCCAACATCAACAAACCACATAGGCACCCAATGGCTTCTGGAACCATCATATTTCTGAACGGCACTTCAAGTGCCGGAAAGACAACCCTTGCGTACGCATTACAGGAACGGTTGGAAGAACCTTTTCAACACGTGGCGCTTGATCAGTTCCGTGATGGACTTCCGGCAAAGTTCAGGGGTCTTAATGCACCGGCAGGAACATCCGGGGCGCGTGGATTGAACGTTGTGCCCGTGACGGTGACTGACGATAAAGCCTACACCACGGTCAGGTTCGGCGAGGTGGGACAAAGATTGCTTAAGGGTATGCGCCGAGCAATCCGCACTTTGGCGCTGGAAGGTAATAACATCATTATCGATGACATCATTCTTAATCAAACTTTCCTGGACGATTACCTGCACGTAATGACTGAACAGCCATTATATTTTGTAGGCGTTCGCTGCCCACTTTCAGTCATTGAACAACGTGAGTCACAGCGATTGGGCCGATTCCCTGGGACAGCAGAAAGCCACTTCACCGCCTGTCATGCTCATGGCGTTTATGACGTAGAAGTCGATACTTCAACCGCGTCGCCAGAGACCTGTGCTGAACGCATCGTCAAACGCATCGCCGCCGGCCCGCCACGGGCATTCAGCCAGCTTGCTGGTTAAGCGATGCTGGCGATGCCTCTAAAGTTATAGGTCGCGATTCTTGGACCCTCCAGGTAGCCCTTCTCGATTTCATCGAAGTTAAAGCCAGACCCCTGATAGAGCGATTCAATGCTTCGGTTAAGGTGGCAACCACCACCGATGACGTTCCAAACCGGGTTTATCCGTGCCTGCCACTTTGCGACATTAATGTCGGGGGCCTCGCCATGTTCTGCAAAAATGACCTTGCCGCCAGGTTTTAGTACCCGCTTGATTTCCGACAAAGCTTGTTTGGGATTCGGAATGGTGCACAGCGTCCAAGTCATCACAACGGTATCAAAACTGTTGTTGTCCGCGGGAATTTCCTCACCGCTCAAGCCAATGAAATCTACCTCTACGCCCTCCTGAGCCGCCACTTCCCGGGCATAAGCTTGCAACTCAAGGGAAGGATCCAGCCCAGTAACATGAACAGATTTATCGTAGAACGGTAGGTTAAGGCCTGAGCCAATGCCTACTTCAAGCACTTTGCCGGAGGCGAGCGGTACCAAGCGTTTCCGCAATGCTTTCATCGCCGGCGCTTTCATCGCAAGATTCAGCAGTTTAGGCAGGAAATACTTTTCGTAGATACCCATGACCGGTTTCCTCTGTGAATGTCTGTGGATGTCTGTGGATGTCTGGTGAAGGCCTACTTTGCCAAAAACGAAAAATTTTTGACAGATTGGTTTGGAAATCAAGGGAGAGTATGCTCAATAGCTACCCTATTGGAGATGACAATGATTGATACCCGGGTACCGGATACGGTTACGGCACTTCGTGAACTGATCC
>JABIVN010000528.1 GCA_018667205.1 Gammaproteobacteria bacterium
GGTTTTTTAAAGGTACGTTATCAACCCATGTTTTAGAACACGTAACGGCCTTGTACATACCATGTGCTGCCCATGAAGCCGAATGGGCTTGCTTCTGGGTAGAGTTGTCCTGTGCCACCTGCTCCAGGGTTTTCGTCAGGGTAAGCATCAAATAGATTCTCAACACCTAGGACGACTTCAGCTTTGTCAGTCAAGTCATATGCAACTTGCGCGTCAAAAAGCGTTTCCGCACCAACGTCAAACCCGTTGCCTGTGTCTTTCCAGCCGCCATAGTAGTTCGCACGCACGAGGGTGCGGATCTTACCTTGACTGTGACGCCAGGCAACATTGCCTTTGACGCTAGGAAGGAGGTCCTCAAGGGATTCAACCCGACCTGCGCCAATGGGGTTCACGGTGCCCCTGCTATCAACATCAGTGTTATTGAAGTTGGCGGCAACGGTGATGGTTGATTCGCCGTCACCTAGACTAAAGTCGATGTTGCCAACAACATCAACACCGCTAGTGGTGGTATCGAAGCTATTGCTGAAGAAGCGAAATTGCTTCAGATCGTCTAAGCCGACGAACTGTTGACGATCAATGGTGCCCGCAGCGTCTAAGGTTGTAAGAGCCTCAGAAACTGAACCATAACCGGCTCCGTAGTTTCCGTCGTCGTCTGCCGCTATGCCTCCAGTGGAAGCAAGTGCCGCTAAAAAGTCAATATTCGCACCCAGCGCAACACGGTCTTCTACTTCAATGTTGTAATAGTCGATGGTCCAGCTTGAGTTGCCAAGATCAAAAGCAATCCCGAAAGAGTAGTTGGTCGCATCTTCAGTGCCGAGTTCAGGACGGCCGTTGCCAGCACTTTCAACAAAATCTGCAGCAAGTTGCCCAGCGGCTGAGAATAAAGGGAGCGTGCCTTGGTCAACCAATACACCACCGCTGATCTGAGTCGTTACGTTAGTGATGCTTGCCTGTCCAGACGTTGGCGCGTGAAAGCCGGTTGAATAGGCTGCTCGTAAACGAACCTGTTCACTGAGGCGCAAAAGACCTGCCAATTTAAAGTCTGTCGTATCGCCGAAGGCACTAAAGTCTTCGTATCGAACAGCGGTTTGGATAGTCAATGCATCAGTTACGTCAGTTTCCAAATCAACATAGAATGCCGTGCTGTCTTGCTTAGCTGAAGTATCGCGTGGAAAGCCGCCAAAACCGTTTGAGCTTGAACTAAATCCCTGGCTTGCAAGCGGGCCCAAAGCATAGGATGCAGCGTCGCCGGCATACAGGTCGAATTCTTCTTCACGATATTCGGCGCCAAAGGCCACGTTGAGATCAGACGCGAAACCCGCATCAACGGCATAGACAAAGTTCAAGTTATAAACGGTCTCTGTCTGCTTTTGTCCGCCTGGAACGAAGTCTCTTGGGGTATCGGGCCCGAGTGACGCATTAATGGTGTTGCGGATGAAAAAATCGGTTCGGTTTGAGCCACGCTGCGCACTCAAGTCATAGGACAAGCCATCGACCATGGCGAGTTCACCTCGAACACCAATGGCAAATGCTGAATCTTCGTTGTCACCACCAAACCGTGGTACAAATCCAGTCGGAATGGTTTCGATGAACGAGAAGCAGTTAGCGTCAGCCGTAACGCTAGATAAGAAACCTGCATCCGGTGTGACGCCGCCGGTGCCACCCAATGGAATACCATCAATGCAGCTAGTACCGCCGTCTATGTCACCAACAAGGACTGAAGGCACGCCGTTATCAGCGGCCAGGCCTGTCAGCGGGTCGACAATCGGACCTCGGTAAACACCACCGCGTTGGCCAGTAGCAGCCCCCGGGGTTAAGTTACTCGCACGACCTACGACGTTTCGGTAGAAGAAACCGCCCTCTACATTACGCTCCGCGTAGTTACCAAAGGCGTAGACCTCAGCGTTGTCGCTTAATTCAATGGCGGCGTTGAAAAACAATTTAGAATCGTCTTTCACGTCTGGTTGACCCCAGTACTGAGGGGCCTCGCTGGTGTAGTTGTTGATGGTTTGAAAATCTGCAACGGGTGAGTAGCCATTCGCCGCGGCGTACGCAACGTCGTCTCGAACGATTGACCGAACCGTGCCGTCAGCTTCGCGGATTTCACCGGTCAGGTTTAAAAAACCGTTGTCGCCAAGAGGAAGACCTAAATTGGCAGCTACTAAGTAATTATCACCATCACCTTCAGTAGTAGAACCGTATTTAGTGGTGATCTCAAAACCCTCAGCGTTGTCGCGCAGAATAAAGTTGAGAACCCCGGCGATTGCGTCAGAACCATACTGAGAAGAAGCGCCGTCGCGCAGCACTTCGACTTGCTTAAGTGCCAACGAAGGAATCGCTGAAAGGTCAACGCCTTGTGCGCCATCAGAAATACCGCCGCCTAAAAACGAAATAATAGAACCACGATGTCGTCTTTTACCATTGATCAATACCAGGACGTTATCGGGCGAGAGGCCGCGAAGGTTCGGTGGGCGCGAGATGGTCGCAGCATCACTGATTGGTTGGGTATTGACATCGTATGACGGAATCGCCGTTCTCAGCATGTCTTGGATATCGGTTGATGCGTTTTCTCGGAAATCAGATCCTCGAATGACATCAACTGGAACGGTCGACTCTGCTGCAGATCGATCAGCAACACGAGTACCGGTTACGATAACTTCTTCGATATCACTGCTTTCAGCGAGCGTGTGTGCCGGCAGTGCGAACACCACTGGGAGCGCTAGCGCTACCGCAATTGCTTTGCCTCTATTGAAATTAATTTTCAAAGAACTGTCCTCATTTTAGTTTATGCTCTGGTGGTGGCAAACGTGGCCACCACTATGTCCAAAAATTAATCATTCCAATTTTTGGGAGGTGGATTCTAAAGTATTTCTCCAGTATTGACAATCAGTATGTATCCTGCTTCTTCCTCTAATGGTTCGCTGAACCCCGCTCAAGCTGATGGTGGTGTTTGACCCAATTTGGGGTTGCAAACGGAGATCCTAGATTTTAAGTTTGCGTTCCACTCCTGTGCTTGTTTTGCAGCTTAAAAGCGATGCAATAATTCTAAATTTGATACAATATCGAATAAAATTTGTGGCGCGCCGCCGCAAAAAATGGGCGTCAGGGGCGGGCTGTTTTAGGCGCCTCGGCCTAACCCTTAAAACGCAGAATTCTTTGTGATTCGGTTGCCGGTCTTTAATCGTTGACTTCTCGAGGCGGTCGCATGCCTCATGATTGCCGCGGGTTGGTGGCCTGCGATTCGTTGTTAGTGTGATCTGAGCTTGGGTCTGTGGTCTGGTCGGGTTGGCTGGACATTGTTTTGGCTCTTGTCTTTTGGTTGTTAAAGAAGTTGAAATCGGGTTATTACCCTTGGATGAGAAAAGATAAAGATGTGAGGCCCCCTAAGTTTCTTGGATGCCGGTTAAGCTTTTTTTGTTTGATATTCCTAGGCAGCCAGCCGCACAAGGCCGTTGCATTAGAGAGGCATCTGATAATCACCAAGTTATAGTAAAAGTTGTCGCGGAGACGTTTCTCATCACCAGGCACTCAAGGA
>JABIVN010000529.1 GCA_018667205.1 Gammaproteobacteria bacterium
CCGACCAAGAACGGGTGCACCTCTGGGGTACAGGTGCGGAAACCTGGTTCCTTACAGGTATCATAGAAAAACCCATTGGTTTCACTCTGATAGTTAACGTTCATCCCTACAAAGGGAATCAGACCGTTACCCAAGCGCCATTCATATTGGACATCCATATTGCCCGTCCACTCGGGCGCGTTCGGGAACGACTGTCCTGAAAAATCTTTGTCTCCGGGGTTAAACGTACCGCTAAAGAATGGATCAAAGTTACGGAACGTACCCTTAACCTCGCTCTTTGCGTAACTCAACGATGGCGCAATCCGCAGCCCATCTATCGGATACCACTCCATAGAAAATTCAGCCCCAATCACTTCTGACTCCGGCACATTCACCAACGACGGCAGTGAACCGAAGATGGGGTCATTGATCGCGCCCAGCACCTGTTTATCGGTGTAGTCGTAATAAAAAGCTGCCGCGTTAAATTGCAACGTCCCATCTAGCATCGACATCTTGGTACCGATTTCGTACGCCAAAAGTTCTTCCTGCGTAGCAGGCTCGAGTTGCACTGCGGCGGCTGTGGCTACCGTTGGAAAGCTACCGGATTTAAACCCTTTACTCACATTCGTGTATAGCAATCTGCCCTCGTCAAACATCCAGCTTAGCCCTAACCGCCAGGACGTATTGGATTCATCCAGCTTGCTTTCGAAGCCTGTTGCAATCGGAGCATAGGTCGGGCCCGGTCCCGTGCTGGCGCAGTTACCCGGTCCAGCATCAACTGCAGAGTACGAAAACGGATCCGTCGCAAATCCGTCATCCGCCCACTGCAAAAGCTGCTGGATTTCATAGGATATATCCGCCCAAGTACCATCACCTCCATCGCTACCGCAGCCATTGTGATCGCGCTTCTGGCTGGTATACCGAGTACCCGCCTGCGCCGTCAATGTTTCTGAGAACTCGTATTCAGCGTTGGCAAATATAGCCCATGTCTTAATACTCTGCCTGCTGTTCGGATTAGTCGGCCCTAAAGGAATCCGGCTGAACACCTGCGTAGGCACCGCGGTGGACATACCGTAGGTTTGCAAAAAGCTGTCCCATGTTTCAGTGTCTTCATAGTTCGCACCGACAACCCAGATGCCATTGCCACTGAACGAACCGGTTAGGCGAGCTTCTAAAAACAGGTCTTTGATATAGCCGGTCTGGTAAGACTCATAGTCCTGATAGATCGTGCCGTCGCTCTCGAGACGCTGATCACGGGTAAATTCACCGTAATTCGTCAATGTGGTAACGGTCATGTCATCGTTAATGTCGAAATCTGTACGCAACGAAATAGACCAATAGTCATTGTCTTTTTTAGCCGACTCGCACCGATCATAACGTCGGTTAGCCAAGTTCAGCGCTTCGCCATCGGGGTCAGTCACTTCGACAATATAGGCCCCGTCCGACGGATCATCGGGGCGGTAACCAAATACATCTGCTTCCGAGCCACCGTCCACGTTAACGCAGGAACCCCAATCAGCCGCCCTATTATTTTTGGGTGCAAGGGGATAATCAGCAAGCAGCGGATTAAGACCGTTGATGGGGTTCAAAGTAGCAAACCCGTATAATTGAGGACGTTGTGAGTCACCTTCATCGACGAACCCCGTCGCGGTGAGCAGTGCGCTGAACCGATCGTTCGGTTCGAACAAAAGCGCACCTCGCCAACTCATAAATTCCTTATCACCCGCCTCATTGTCCACGCGATAATTCCGCGGCGGCGCGTTGGGCGCAAGATCCGTCCAATAGGGGTCTGGGGCATGAGAATCAGCGCTCGTATACTGCTTCTGCCAACCATCCGAGTTAATCGTACGCCCGGCTAACCGTTAACTGAGGGTATCGTTGACCGGCCCACTGACAAAACCTTGAACATCGATTGTATTAAAACGGCCGACGCTCGCATCAAACCCGGCTTCGAAGGTTTCGGTAGGCTTATTGGCGACATAATTGACCGCACCGCCCGTGGCATTCTGACCAAACAAGGTGCCTTGTGGCCCTTTAAGAACCTCTACCCGCTGCAGATCTAGCGACACACCTTGAGTCAATACAGAATAGGCCAGCGGCGTTTCGTCCAAATAAACACTAACAGTTGGGCTTGACGCCAGTGCTGTGTCCTGAAAGCCGACGCCTCTAATCGTGTAAATTGACGTTCCGTAATAAGTGACATTCGAGCTGAAGCCGGAAACGACCTTGAATAAATCTGCCGTGTCGGTAATACCCAGCTCAGTTAAACGTTCACCGGTTGCTGCCTGAATCGACATCGCAACCTCGTTAATACTCTCCTCTCGTTTTTGTGCCGTGACCACAATCTCTTCGATCACTGAATTCAACGCCTGCGGAGTGGTTTCTTCCGCAAAGACTTCACATGGAAAAACTAATGTAAATATCGGTATCACCATCCCGACTAACGCTCGGTACATGGTGCGAATTATTCCTAACCTAAAAGCGTGCATCAAATACTCTCCTCATGTCATCAAAAATACGCGAAAACGTGTTTTTAACTGGCTAAAAAGCGATTTC
>JABIVN010000530.1 GCA_018667205.1 Gammaproteobacteria bacterium
ATTGCCACAGGGGTCACGACCATAAATAGCCGACGACGTATCTCCAAAATGTACCACCTCACCCACAAACTCCATGCCATGGACTTTTAGTCGATCGTACTCCATCTGAATGTCATCAACCTGCAGGGCGAAATGTGGATACCCATAGTCACAGGGCCTGGACCTGAGATCCTTTGGCTCTGGGTTGGTGTACTGCCAGAGTTCAAGAAAAGCATTAGGACCCTTTAGCATTGCCATACGGGCCTTAGCGTTTAACAGTCCAACGGCACGATCGACTTCGGGCGAGTTATCGAACTCACTCTCCTGGACAACTTCAAAGCCCAGCCCTTCTGTGTAGAACTTGAGTGCTTTCTCAAAATCACTGACGCCAAGGGCGACGTGGTGTATTCCTACTATCATTATAGTTTACATCCTTAGTCTCTCGAAAGTTATCGCGAACTGTCGTCCAGATGTCTGAATCGTTTCGCGTCGTCCTCGCGCCGCAGGCGCTTCGTGCTCACTATATCGTGCCTCTTTCGAACGCTGTGGTCTAGATGGAAGGTTATCTGTTGAAGTAACTGGTACTGGCGAGCAGCTCGGCTTACCTCAACTTGAGGTGATCGAGAGCAATAATTTCATCGGGGGCGACCCGACAGGCCTCACCGTCTTCATCGATCGGATGGCGGGCGACGATCCTATGCGGAGGCTGGCTGAGCTTTCCTTGAGTACGCAGAGGTCTTGGGTTTTGCCAAGAAAAGTGAGCGACTCCATCCGGAGGTCACGAAGCGGGTCTGGATGTACCCGCAATTCTTCTGACATTTGTGGTTTTCGTTCAGGCGATCATAGTTAGGCGATCATAGTCAGGCGTTCGTGCGCGCCTACCATACGAAATTTAATATCAATGTCCTGGGGGCAAGCGCCGGTGCAGGGCGCGGCACAGGTGACACATTTGTCGGCCTGTTTATCCAGGGCTGCGTAGAGTGACATCGCTTCTTTCTCGTCGCCATAATCTTCAAAGTACATGCGATGGCGCAGCACGTCATTAATCGGCAGAGACTCCGGGCAGCTATTCAGGCAGTCGCCACAGGAGGAAAAACAATGAGTGCCCGCGATCAGGTCATCGTATTTATCCAGGACAGCAACATCTGCTTCCGTCAATGACTGACCAGAGGCATGGAGGTATTCATCCAGATGTTCATTCTCAAAGAACGAAACCACCAGACAGGACACGCTAGGGTCTGAGTTGACCCACTTGAAAGCCGCCTGCGTATAGGACGTAGCGTCATCCTGAAATTCGACCATCCCTTTGTGTTTGGCGCCCTTCAGCGTCTTCATCGCCACAATGCCAATACCTTTCTCAGCAGCCCGTTTAATGATCTCCTGCTGTTTAGGCCAGGCGCCATGGTGGTAGGCCAGCATCATCACATCGATCTTGCCACTGTCGATCGCAGCGTTAGCCACTTCTTCCAGGTTTGGGGTATGCGTGGAGACACCAAGGAATCGCACTTTGCCCTGCGCTTTCGCAATATCAAAGGCTTTGAGCATATTCGGGTCAAGCAGTCGGTCCACTGTGTCGCAGGCGTGAACGTGCACAAGGTCGACATAATCTGTCTGCAACCTGCTCAAGCTATCATCAAGTGCGGCAATATAGGCTTCTGGCGTCGATCCTTGTCGAACGTGTCCCGTTGAGGTGCACCACTTGGTGACCACAAACAGCGCTTCCCGGTCTCTGTCCTTCAGAACATTACCGATCGTGCTTTCGGACATCGCGCCTGCATAATCCGGGGACGTATCTATATAATTAATACCGCGGTCAAGCGCTTCGCGAAACAAATCTTCAGGATTGGTGTGCCGCATAATCCTACCGGTACCAATCGAAATGTCTGAAACCATAAATCCTGTAGAACCCAGCGGTTTCTTACTGATGATTCGGGACCCTTTCCAGCTGCCATGCGCTGTGTCGGAGGTCAAGACTTCCTGGCCGACCTCATTCATCATTGGTACTGTTGACTGCAACCAGGGAGACATTTTTGCAACGACAGCTGCGGTCCCACCAAGAACCCCACCGGTAACAGCGGCTCCGCCCAATAAAAACTTTCTTCGCCCGGTTGGCTTATCTTCTATCGACGCATCGCTGCCCAGGTTTCGCGCCCACATCACCGTCATGGCAATGCTGGTGACTACCCCAATCGCAAAAGCAATGGAGGGTGCTAAAGGCACCATAGATCGATCCATGCCTTCCATGGCCTCATACAGCCATGCGCCAAGCCCAAAATAACCTAAAAGAAATGTGACGACCCATGCCGCGAGAGTGATATTGCCAATATTCTTCATCGTGTTCCCCTGAAACGCTAGGTATTGAACGGACCCATTAGAAATGACTCGCTAAACTTTAGCCCATTTCCAACCTGATGCAATGTTTAAACGAAAAGAACCCACCAGGAAGCTCGAACCCAACAAAGAGGTACCGAGCTTATTGTTCCAGCATTGATATGCCAAACTAGCGACTAACGTCATATTAGAGTCGCTATGTCACCGAAATCCAATCAGATAGTTATTACGTTGGTATCATTTCTGACGTACTTCGTCCTGTCCGCCATGCTTGCACCCATAGGAATACTGTCTGGGCCCATGGCAGAACATTTCGGCCAATCGATCACAGACGTTACCAAACAGTTCACTTGGTTAACCGGGGGCATATTGGTCGGCGCCGTCATGGCGCTGTTTATCTTCGACTGGATTGGCCTGAGGAAACTGTTCATCGCGATCTACGGGTTGGTTGCGCTGGTACTGCTTTCATTGGTGACAGTCGATTCACTTGAATCCGCCCGATACATATTATTATTCGTTGGAGTAGGCAGCGGCGTCGGGTTGGCGGGTGCTGCGATTACCATTTCGCATTCGTACCGTGAAGATCGAAGAGCTTCTATGTTGGTCATCACTGATGGTTCTTTCAGCGTTGCAGGATTTGCTATCGCTTGGACTGCCACCTACCTTGTAGCCCAAGAATTTGGCTGGAGTGCAACCTACCAGTTGATTGGTTTCATTGCGGCCACCCTGGCGGTTCTCGCAACCATCAGCAAGTTTCCAAATACTTTGCCTAAAGAACACACCGCCAAGCCTTCCCCCTGGCCTCTCTCTGTTTGGCTATGCCTGATTTCTTTGTTCCTGTACACGCTGGGCCAGTACTCCATGCTTTTCTGGTTGCCAAACTATGCCGCCACTATTTTGGATGCCCAGCCTGGCCAGGCAGGAAGCCTGGTTGGGCAATTTTGGCTAGGCATGTTTGTCTCGCAGGTTTTTGTCGCCTGGTGGGTGCTTAAAGTTGGCGTGAGACGCTTGGTACTGATTGCCTCAGTCACAACGTTCTGTGGCTCATTACCTTTATGGAACGTCCATGATATTGAGTGGCTGATTGTCTTGACGCTGGTATGGGGGTTCGCCAACCTCGCCTTGCTGAAAGCAATATTATCATTCGCGACCGAAATAGTAGAATTACCGGGCGCTCGACTGGTGTCTCTCTTATTGTTGGGAGCAACAACCGGTACAGCGGTCAGCCCCTATGTCACCAGCCAGATTGTAGAATGGACGGACACAAGAACGATACTCCTCTTTGGAAGCGGGTGTTATGGCGTTTTACTACTATTGATGCTGGTCGCCAGAAAACTAGACCCCCGAGGGGACCACGCCCGTCTTTAAGGTCAGCTACGTGACCGAAATATGATGGCCTTAGGCGGTAGCATAAAATCGTAGCGCAACGGATGTCATTCAACCCATTCCACCCTGTTAACAGGGACCGACAGACAATATTAGGTTGCAACACCTTCCCAGTAAGGCGCGCGCAACTTTCGCTTATTAATTTTACCCATGGTGTTGCGCCCAAGGTCGTCCACAAATTCCAGTGTTCTTGGGCACTTATAGTGCGACAGACGCTCCCGACACCAAGCGATCATTACCTCTGCTGAAGGTAAGTCTATGTCTTCCTTTGGAATAACCAGCGCTTTGAGTTCTTCGCCCATTTCTTTATGGGGCACACCAATACAGGCGACATCGAGTACAGCAGGGTGTTGAATA
>JABIVN010000057.1 GCA_018667205.1 Gammaproteobacteria bacterium
AACAGAATTCCATTTCAGCAGTAGATTGTGTGCCGGTATAAGTAGAGCAACCGGAAGAAAGCGCGATCAGTAAGGAAGCTAAGATAGTCTTGTACATGTTGTTTACCTGTTTGTCTGTTGGGAGGAGAGTGTAGGACTGCCTTGTAAACCAAGGTTGATGTCAATGTGCACTAATGTAACGAAACGTGACCTAACTTATGGCAGGCAGCTAAAGCGCCTATTAGCGCTTGTTTTCAGCGCTTGTTTTCTGCGGCAGTTAGACGACGTTGGCGGCGCTCCTGGTGCTGCGCGAACCGCAGTAAACATACGAGCGGTGTCTGACCTGCCTGAAAGAGCCAGCGGGGTTAACGACCTACCGGTCGCTTGCAGGGCTTATGACCTAAGAGAGCATAGAATTTACAGCTGCCTGAAGATGTAAAGGATGGATTATAGATGTGTGCGATTTCACTCAATTGAGGAAAATAATAATAACGCAAAATTTTTCTAGCAACGCTCGAAACTTCACTTGGGGGCCTGCTGATACCTGAACAACACTAGCGCTTTAACCTGACGCAAGGTCATTAGCGCTGAGTGGCAATTGACCCGCAAGAGCATGCCAAACACACGTGATCTCGCCAATAGGTTATCAAGGCGACGGCACCGTAGGACGGGTTGCCTGCACATTTGGTGGTCGGGCAGCCGCAGACAAGGCAACAGCGCTCCGGTTCTGATATTGGGTTGCTCAAGCCCCAGCGAGCCTTTCCTGAGAGAACAGTTACACGGTTCTCCCAGGATGGTGCTTCGCTACCTTAAGTGCTGTGCTGACAAGAACGATTCTACTGACCTGTCACAATTACCGGTATTTAGTCTAGAGGGTCGAGGTCGAGGGCGATGGCGATGGCAAGTAGTCGTCCGTGACCGGATTCAGAACCGCGGTCACTAATATACAGATTATCGTCGCAAACGCTCAGTGAAGTAGGTGTTTCTAAATCAACGCGGTCTTCGTAAGTCGTCGGTTCACCGTTCGAGAGTATCCGGGTCAAACTACCAACCCCAGGATCAAAGCCCAGCAATCCCGGTAGACCGTTGTCAGCCTACTCAAGCACATAGGTCGCATCATCGATATCGTGTTCTATATCTATTACGGTCGTAAAACCCCCTAGGTAAGGTTGGGCGCTGCCAGTACTCACATCGACAATCCGCGCCGACCCCACCACAAAAGGCAGTCCTGTCAACTCTGTAACCCAGAGCGCCCCGCCACTGGGACGCAAAGACACCCCACTGGGTACCGGTTGCGAGGGGATTTGGGCACCGCCCAGTGGCAATCCCAATGCCGTCTGGGGCGCACCGATCGGAGATTGTTCAAGCTGTAGATCCGGCATGGCCTGCAATTGATCTGGAAAATCTGAAACAAGCACAGAAATCGCGCCGTTCTCATCAACACTCAGGATCGTGTTAGCCCCAGGATCCAAAACAGCAAGGGCGTTGGGTAAGGGGTAATCGGCCAGTAGCATCCAACCAATCAGTAGGATCTGACGGGCTCTGAACGGCAACAGACGGCAGGCCGTCTAGGACGGTTTCTTTAAGGCCTTCGGTTCGACTGAACCGGACGACCGCACCCGTTTTGCCGAATTGCAGTGGTCTGCCATCAGCGCCAACGTAGGAGGACCCACTTGACGTGAAGGTTGCTCCAACTTTCAATCAGGTACTCTTTGCCTGTATCGCTCGTTAGCTGCACCTGAAAGAAGTTACTGTATTGACTAGGCTTTAGCCCGGTCACCCCGCCTGAAACTGGCAGCTTCCTGCCTGGACTGCAGGACAGTGGGCGCTGTTCCATCGGAGGCGTCACTTGTGATGACACGAGTTTGGGATACTTTCTTTGTGACGTACTCTTTCAGCTTGGATTCAGCATTTACTGGCGCTACCGACTACCCGTTATTACTTGAACCGGAACAGCCGGCAAGAATTCCGGCACATATTAAAAGCGACGATGAGGTAGTGACGAGTCGAGTAAAACTCGAATAAGAGACAAAATCGATGAACTTAATTCTAATCTAAGATTTAGCTTTAATGATATCGGCATCGCTTTTGCACGCCATACATTTAGGGACTGTTCAGTAGGGACTGTTCAGTAGGGACTGTTCAGCCATTGACCATCCTCTACCGAAGAACTATTCCACAGACTTCTTTTAGTAAAAAACCCAACCAAGATACTTTTATAATGCAGGATGAACTATCCAGGATTTGGATAAAGCAGGTAATAAAAGTTTACTTTTCTGCATAATATCCTTCTATTACTTTGGAACTACACGTCTGTTTTTCTAGTAGCTTTCGCCTCTTAAACGATAACCAAATAAAGCTTTGCAGTTTTGAAACTTTGGGCTACGATGCGCGCCGCCAAAGACCTACACTAGCACTAGCACTAGCACTAGCAGTAACGTCTTGGCTTCACTTGCACATGAAGTAAAGTCATTGGTGCATCACTTTGAGGTGAACGGATTATGAAACTTGGCATCCTATCGTGCAGTCCAAATGCTTACAGTACTCGTCGCCTGAAAGAGGCCGCTGAACAGCGCAACCACGAAATAAAGGTCCTTGACACTTTGAAATTTGCCATTGATCTCGAACGTGGCTCGCCGGATTTGTATTATCGCCAAAAACCCCTGAGTAACTATGACGCGGTGCTGCCTAGAATTGGTGCGTCCATTACCTATTATGGTACTGCCGTGGTACGACAATTTCAGGAGATGGACGTCTACTGCGCGAATACCGCACATGGCATTCTGAACTCTCGAGATAAACTGCGTAGTCTGCAGATATTAAGCCGACATCATATTGGGATACCCAAGACTACTTTCGTTCGCGATAAAAAGGACGTTCTGCCAGCGATTGCCAGGGTTGGTGGCGCGCCCGTCGTGATTAAGCTTATTGAGGGAACTCAGGGGATTGGCGTGCTGCTTGCTGAGTCTGTTAATCAAGCAGAATCTATTATCGAACTTCTTCAGAGTCAGAAACAAAACGTATTAATTCAAAAATTTGTTGCGGAAAGCAAAGGCAAAGACATTCGTGCGTTTGTTGTTGGTGATCAGGTTGTCGCGGCGATGCGCCGTGTTGCGCAAGGTCAAGAGTTTCGTAGTAACGTTCATCGAGGCGGACTTGCGGAACCCGTTGAACTGGATGAGCAATACCGAGAGACTGCCGTACGGTGCACGCAAATACTCGGACTTAGCGTAGCAGGTGTTGATATGTTGGAGGGTAAAGATGGTCCGCAGGTCATGGAGGTTAACTCCTCACCCGGACTTGAAGGCATAGAGACGTGTACTGATCTGGATATTGCCGGTGTGATCATCGATTATATCGCCGCACAGGTAGATTTCCCCGAGATCGACGTGAGGCAACGATTAACCGTTAGCAAAGGCTATGGCGTCAGCGAAATTTATGTGCCGGATGGTTCAAAATTTGTTGGTCAAACCATTGTTGAAACCAAATTGACCGAAAGTGATATCAATGTCCTCACCCTTTACCGTGGCGCTAAGGTCATACCTAACCCCCGCGAAGGACGTATACTTGAAGCAGGTGACAAGCTGCTTTGCTTTGGCAAACTGGAG
The DNA here is from genome assembly GCA_018667205.1 of Gammaproteobacteria bacterium. Taxonomy (GTDB): domain Bacteria; phylum Pseudomonadota; class Gammaproteobacteria; order Pseudomonadales; family Azotimanducaceae; genus UBA9659. The sequence goes on from JABIVN010000057.1 coordinate 3,588, forward strand.
TCGATGAGAGGTATGGTACCTGCTCGAACCAGACGCAAGCGCCGTCCTACTATTCAGGACCTGGATACACATATCAATGACGACTGACACACCGCAGGTCCTGGGCTGGCGCGAATGGGTTGGTTTCCCCGATATTGGCATCCCTAAAGTCAAGGCAAAAGTTGACACTGGTGCCCGCACCAGTAGTTTGCATGCCTTTACGGTTGAACCATTTGAGCGAGATGGTAAGCAATGGGTGCGGTTCGATATGCACCCTTTACAACTGAATAACAGTGAAGTTATTAGTTGTGAAGCGCCTTTGTTGGGTCAGCGCAATGTGCGCGATTCCGGTGGCCATGAAGAGCTTCGCTATGTCATTGAAACGACCATTACCATTGGTGAAAGCCGCTTGAAGGCTGAAGTCACTTTGACCGATCGAGACACGATGAAGTTTCGGGTACTGCTCGGGCGCACGGCGATCCGCGGCAGTTTTCTGGTTGATTCAGGACGTTCCTATCTCCGCGGCAAGAAAAATCCTAGCATTAAACGTCAGCGCAAGGCCTGAAGCATGGCAACCAAATTACCTGAGCTCATTATCGGTGGCGTGAGCGTGAAGCCAGGTAAGCGGGAAATTGTTGCCGTGCCGGTTGCACCCATGTACACCCATGATGATCTCTCTATCTCGGTGCAGGTTGTGCGCGGCCAATTAGCTGGACCGACTTTGTTTATCTGTGCAGCGATACATGGCGATGAAATAAACGGCGTTGAAATTATCCGTCGTCTCTTGCAGCACAAAGCCCTTAAAAAGTTGCACGGCACGCTTTTGGCAATACCGATCGTCAATGTTTACGGCTTGTTGAACCACACGCGTTACTTACCGGATGGCCGTGATCTAAATCGCTCCTTTCCAGGCTCTGCCAAAGGCTCTCTCACGGGGCGGGTTGCACATACCTTTGTCCAGGAGATCGTGAGTAAAAGTACACACGGTATCGATTTGCATACTGGGTCCCGGCACCGCAGTAATTACCCTCAAATCAGAGCGAATTTGGATGACCCTCAGACACGTCAAATGGCCGAGGCCTTTGGTGTACCCCTTGCGATTAATGCGAAAATCCGCGATGGCTCTTTGCGCGCCTGTGCCGCTGATGCCGGTGTGCCGATTCTGCTCTACGAGGCTGGTGAGGCCTTGCGCTTTGAGGAAATGTACATTCGTGCCGGCGTTAAAGGCATTATCAGTGTTATGCGTAATCTAGGCATGTTACGAAAAAGTCGCAGTTCAAAGCCGCCGGCGCTACCGATTATCAGTAACAAAACAAGTTGGGTACGCGCCCCTGAAAGCGGCATCCTACGAACTTTGGTTCCCCTGGGAGGAAACGTCATTGCCGGTCAAGTCCTTGCCTTTGTCGCAGATCCTTTAGGCTCTACTGAAACAGAGATTGTCGCGCCAGAAGATGGAATGGTCATAGGTCGAACAAATTTACCGCTGGTTTATGAGGGCGACGCGACGTTTCATATCGCTCAATATGGTCGCAGTGTCGCAAAGGCGGAAAAACAAGTAGAACAATTTCAGGAAGACAACCAGCCAGATCTATATGAAATGAATGCAGAGAACCTAAGTGACGCGCCGATCACTTGAGTGAGTACTGCAGATTGCAATGTGTCGATTGCCAGCACTAGCCGGTAATCCATTAAAAAAGAAGGAAGACTTAAGAAGTTAACCAAAGGATTTAACCAAAGAAATCCTTTGTACTGCCTAAATAGAGCAGATTAGGAGTGCCCGTTGACTTAAGTTGATAAATTTCTTAAAGGTTCATGCACGTTGGGGGATATCCTTATCGTTTTATTGCTTGTATGAAGCTTGGCGCTCGTGGTTAACCGAGCTTACTTTTCTTATTTGGGACAACGGACTATGAAAGATAAACCTAATCGACCGGCCTGGTTCGCAAGGCGTGATATCAGTCCATTTGTTCTTGATGACACCGCAATTATCCAACTTATAGGAAAAGCTAGCCATTCAGTAGTCTCGTGGGTTACCAAGGATAACCAACCAGTGTCAGCAATCATGCTCTATGTGTTAGTTGATAACGTTATTACCGTTACATCGACCAGGAACCACGCCAAGTACCATGCCTGGCGACGAAACCCCGCAGCGTCGTTCTGCATATGGGACCCGAAAAATATTGGTCGTCAGGTAACACTGCGAGGTCAAATAGAGATGAAACAGGACGCCGAGCTATTGCATCGATTCACCGAAGGTTTCTTAACAAGGTTAGGGCACGGCACTCCACCGTCAGCTGAACGTCTTGCGGCCGAAATTGAAAAATTTAATGCGCCTGACAGACATATGATGCAGCTACATGTCGAAAAAGTGCTTAGTCACGACCTTAATCGGCTGCTGGAAGTGGAAAAAAATGGCACAGATGTTTGGTAATCCTCCCATTAATAATCGAGATCAGTTAGCAAGCGCCTAGAGAAGGCGCCTGAGCTCTTAGACGATGAGAAAAGAGACTTCAATCTCCTGTTATGTCAAAACGTGGTCGGGATGGCGAGAATTGAACTCACGACCCCTGCCTCCCGAAGACAGTGCTCTACCAGGCTGAGCTACACCCCGACTCGATTACATCTTATCAAGTTTCCGAACTAGATAAGAATAGGCAGTTTCGCTTCTCTTGAGTCGAATCTATGCCGCAAACTAGCCCCGCCATTGTCACTCAAGAAGTCGCGTCCTGCAGGACCCGGTCAATCCCACAGCCAAAAACCATGACCTGTATACTGGTCAACAACACTAGGACTATGTTGAATCTTCATAAGGGTTATATCGATGCCGGTACTAAACTTTGGCTCATGTTGTATAGACCACGTCTATTCCGTGCCGCATTTTGCAGCGCCGGGGGAAACGCTTCCCTGCAGCGACTACCAGGTTCATCCTGGCGGTAAAGGCCTGAATCAGTCTATTGCCATGGCGGCAGCTGGCGCAAAGGTCAAACACGCCGGCAAAATCGGGGAAGATGGTCGCTGGCTGCTAGATCTCATGGCTTCAAAAAATATTGATGTCAGCATGATGAAAGTTGATGCGGGCCCTACTGGCCATGCCAATATTCAGGTCACCCCTAAAGGTGACAACTCGATTGTCTTGTTTGGCGGCGCTAATCGAACCATCACGCAATCAGATGTCGATGAAGCGCTTGAAGATGCGAAGTCCGGCGAATTTCTTTTGCTACAGAACGAAATTAGTTGCCTTGACTATCTCATCGACAGAGCCTGTGAAAGAAAAATGCGTGTTGTATTTAATGCTGCGCCCATGAGCAGCGACGTCAACGCATTGCCGCTGGAAGCCATTGAGCTACTGGTTATTAATGAAATTGAAGGCTTTGAATTGACCAATACGACGGCGCCAGACGACATCATTGCGATCCTGTCTTCTCGTTTCACCTTTACCAATATCTTGCTAACGCTAGGCGCTGCCGGATCCATCTATGCAGGTAGGGATGCTTCTGTATTTCAACCGGCGTTAAACGTGGATGCAATAGACACCACCGCGGCAGGGGACACCTATGTAGGATACTTTCTAGCAAAATACAGTACAGGGGCGTCAGTAGAGGAATCGCTGGCTCTGGCAACAAGCGCCGCCGCGGTATGTGTTACGCGTGCAGGGGCAGCGACCTCGATCCCAAATCTGTGGGAGCTTTAGCGCCAGTTAAACCTTAGCGTGCGGGTAAGCTACCGAACCTGCGAGAATATTCTCTGGATATTAATCCGAGTTATCATACAGCTGAGCATCCATCCAACAGGTCTCTGGATCTATAAACAAGCATTGGGTCCGTATGACCGAAGCCCACTAACGGTTATTCTATACTTGAATAGTGAATAGCCGCTGCTTCGCTTGATCCCGATCAGAATCGGATACCCAATTGTGGGGTTTTTTGCCCTCACCTGATTCCTGGGTACTTCCCAAGAACGATAGGTCGAACGGAATTAAACTCTGACAGACTTCGCCATTTACCCCAAGGACCGCATCAGACATCGGTACAAATATTTTCATGGTTTCCCTCTCTTACCCATTATTCTGCCCTCCCTTGCCCAGAGGTCTTATTGTGTTGAGGCTTACATTTGACCGCATAATCAGCAATCAGGGCTTGAAGGAAAGTAAAAGTTCCACGGAACTAATGTGGAGAACTGGTGAATTCGTTAAATTTTTGACAAAAACCGGCAAGTTGAAT
>JABIVN010000531.1 GCA_018667205.1 Gammaproteobacteria bacterium
GTGGTACTGGAAGTCAGCAGGAACGATAGAAAGCATCAGACCAGACAGACCACCAATCGTAAACAAAATGACAAACGCAATCGCAAACAACATAGGCGTTTCAAAGGTCATCGCCCCTTGCCACATAGTGGCTACCCAGTTGAACACTTTTACACCCGTGGGCACCGCAATCAGCATGGTTGCGTACATAAAGTAGAGCTCACCGGCAAGAGGAATCCCAACAGTAAACATGTGGTGTGCCCAGACGATGAAAGACAAGAACGCTATCGACGCCGTTGCATAAACCATTGAGTCGTAACCGAACAGTCGTTTGCGTGCAAACGTCGGAATGATTGCAGACACAATACCAAACGCGGGCAGGATCATGATGTAGACCTCCGGGTGCCCGAAGAACCAAAACACATGCTGAAACAATACTGGGTCACCACCACCACCAGCGTTAAAAAACGCCGTACCGAAGTGAATGTCCATCAACATCATCGTCACCACACCCGCTAGTACGGGCATTACTGCAATAAGCAGATAGGCTGTGATAAGCCAGGTCCACACAAATAAGGGCATTTTCATCAGAGTCATGCCAGGGGCACGCATGTTGAGGATAGTTACAACCACGTTAATTGAACCCATGATTGATGAAATACCCATCATGTGAACCGCGAAGATAAAGAATGTTACGCTTGGCGGTGCATAGTCAGTCGATAGCGGCGCGTAAAAAGTCCAACCGTAATTTGGTGCACCACCGTCCATAAAGAAGGTGGAAAGCAACAAGCCAAAGGCAAACGGAAGGATCCAAAAACTATAGTTGTTCATTCGAGGCAGTGCCATATCCGGCGCCCCGATCATCATGGGTACCAGCCAGTTTGCCAAACCGACAAAAGCTGGCATGACCGCACCAAACACCATAATAAGGCCGTGCATCGTCGTCAGCTGGTTAAACATTTCCGGCTTAACGATTTGCAAACCGGGCTGGAATAGTTCCGCCCGAATACCGAGCGCAAGTACACCCCCGGTAAGAAACATTAGAAAACTAAACCACAGATAAAGCGTTCCAATATCTTTGTGGTTAGTCGTAAAAACCCAACGCATGATGCCCTTATCAGGGCCATGGTGGTGATCCTCGTGATGATGTTCTTCTATAATCGCATTCATCGGATACTCCTATTCGCTCGCCATCATGGTATTAATCTCTTTCGGTTGAACCATCTGGTTCATGTTGTTGCCCCAGGCATTGCGCTCATAAGTAATGACCGCCGCAATTTCTGCAGCATTAAGTTGCTTTCCAAAGGCCTGCATTGACGTTCCTGCTCGCCCATATAACAATATGTCTATGTGCTCCTGAACAGACCCGACCGCAATCCCTTGGCCAACCAGAGAAGGAAACGCTGGCGGAATCCCTTGACCATTTGGCTGGTGACAAGCCGCGCAATTCCGCAGATAAACCTCTTCTCCTTCGACCATTAATTCTTCCATGGACCAAGTCTTTCCAACGGTATTAAAAACTTCTGCCGCCTCTGCTTGTTTTTCAGCAACCCAAAGGTCGTATTCTTCCTGCTCAACCGCATGCACAACGATCGGCATGAAGCCGTGCTCCTTGCCACAAAGCTCTGCACACTGGCCCCGGTAGACACCAGGCTCTTCAACAATGGCCCAAGATTCGTGAACAAACCCGGGGATAGCATCCCGCTTTAGGGCAAAGTCAGGTACCCAAAAGGCGTGTATCGTATCCTGTGATGTTACAAGGAACCTGATGCGCTTATTGATCGGAATCACTAGCGGGTTGTCGACATCCAACAAATAGTGTTCTCCCTTTGCTTCCAGGTTCTGGATTTCATTCTGTGGCGTTTGAAGGGCGCTCATGAATTGGATTTCCTGGGCAGGATCATCATTCAGGTAGGTATATTGCCACTTCCACTGATAGCCGCGGACCTCGATGTCAAGATCAGCGTCCGCGGTCTCGTACATTTCTCTCAGCGTGCTGGTGGCAGGTACTGCCACAACTAAAAGGATAATGATTGGAATAACCGTCCAGGCTATTTCTATCCGGGTATCCTCGTGAAAGGTCGCTGGTGTTACGCCAAGGGATTTACGATGCATGATCATCGAAGCAATCATGACACCAAAAACCAATACTCCTATTACACAACAAACATAAAAGATAAGCATGTGCAGGTCATAGACTTCTCGACTAATCTCCGTGACACCTTGCCTCATGTTAAGCGTAGACCAATCGGCCAACGCTACGTTGCTGAATAGCAGCAGTGACAATCCCGCTTGCCACATCCGCATCACTCTATTCATGAACGAGACTCCATATAAAAATATACGTGCAATAAGCACTTTTAACTGTTCAGGTGATAGTAGAAACGATCCAGGCCCAACAGCGCGTTTATTGCAGGGCAACAAACGGCGGCAATTATAGCAGCGAGGATTCTTTTCTCAACAAGAGTCGTTCAAGTGTGCGCGGGACATAGGCAGGACATAATTTTGGGGAATCGCTGATTATTTGTCTGGCAGTTTTATCGGCGACCACTCTTGGACCCCATCGGCGGCGTTATCCTCGGTTTTTATCTCTACATAGTCACACTGAGAACAATGCATGGACTCACTGTCGTCGTCCTTCAAAACATAGATTTTATCGACTAGGCCACAACCGGGACAGGTGGCTCCACTGATGAATCTTTTCAAGAGGCCATACCCTCTTGTCTTAGCAGCGCCTCAACCGCTGGCTCCCGCCCCCGGAAGGCGATAAACAGGTCCATAGCGTCCTGAGAGCCACCTTTTTCAAGGATAAAGGATAGAAATTTCTCTCCTGTTTGACGATTGAAGATGCCGTCTTCTAGGAACTTAGAAAATGCGTCGGCTGAAAGGACTTCCGCCCACTTGTAGCTGTAATATCCCGCGGCATAACCGCCGCCAAATATATGAGAGAACCCGTGCTGGAAAGCATATTCTACAGGGGGTAGGATGACGGCCACCTCCTGTCTGACGTCATCCAATATGCGCTGAGTCTGGCCCTTATCGTTTGGATCAAACTCAGCGTGTAAGCGGAAATCGAACAACCCGAATTCCAACTGCCGCGCCATCATCATGGCGGCATTATAATTTTTCGCCTCCAGCAGCTTATTCAACATATCCTTGGGTAAAGAATCACCCGTTTTGTAATGCCCGGAGATAAAAGCAAGTGACTCTGCCTGCCAGCAAAAGTTTTCCATGAACTGGCTTGGCAACTCGACCGCATCCCAAGCGACGCCGTTGATACCCGACACGGCTGCGGCATCCATGCTGGTAAGCATATGATGCAAGCCATGGCCAAACTCATGGAAAAGTGTCACAACTTCGTCATGACTGAGCAGAGCCGGATCACCATCCAATGGTCCAGCGAAATTGCAGGTAAGGTAGGCCACCGGTAGTTGCAGTGAGCCTGAATCGTCGGTTCGCCTGACCCGGCAATCATCCATCCACGCTCCACCGCGCTTGTTGGCGCGGGCGTATAAGTCCAAGTAAAACCGGGCGATACTCGTACCATTTTTTTTGATTTCATAGGTCAGCACATCCTGGTGCCAAACAGGCATTCCAGGGCAAGGAACAACGTCGATGTCAAACAGCCGATGCACAACCTCAAACATACCCTGAAGTACGGTCGGACCAGGAAAATAGGGACGAAGGTCTTCTTCCGAAATATCGAAAGCGGCTTTTTTCAGTTTCTCGGCGTAATACGGAACATCCCATGGTTTTAGACGGTCAGAGCCACCATTTTTTTCAGCGAAAGTCTCTAAAACTTCAAAGTCTTTGAGCGCGAATGTCCTTGATTTTTCGGCCAGGTTGTTAAGGAACCCAAGAACTTCCTCCGCTGAACGCGCCATCTTACGTGCAACTGACAGCTCTGCGTAGTTCTCAAAACCCAACAGCCTGGCTTGCTCTAGACGAGCTGACAACAGCTCATGTATTACGTCAGAGTTATCAAATTCACCAGCATTTGGCCCCAGGTGAGATGCCCGGGTACCAAAGGCCGTGTACAACTCATGGCGGAGTTCTCGGTCGTCGCAGTAAGTCATGATTGCCAGGTAACATGGCGTATCCAGTGTCAAAAGGAAGCCTTCCAGCGCTTTATCGGCGGCATTTTTCTGCATCGAGGCAAGCGCGTTATGAGGAACGCCTGACAGCCTCGATTTTCCTACTACCAGTTTCTGCCAGACCTGTGTGGCATCTAGTACATTGTTATTAAAAGTACTGTTCAAACGAGAAATTTCCCGCGACAACTCGGAGAACCTGACTTGTTCGGATTCCGGCAGGTCTATCCCTGACAGGCGAAAATCTCTGAGCGCATTGTCGATCACTTTCCTTTTGGCCTGCGATAGTGAAACGTACTGCGTGGACGAGGCTATCGCCTGGTAAGCCTCAAACAAAGAGCGGTTCTGGCCAACTTCCGTATAGTAGTCTGTGATCATGACTAGGCAGTCGGTGTGTGCATCCCTAAGGTCGGCCGAGTTCATGACAGCGTTAAGGTGCGAAATCGGTGACCATGCGTGATGTAGCTTGTCCTCAAGGTTCTCCCGTGCCTTAACGACGCTTTCATAGTTACATGGCGCCTCCGGTAGCTCCTTGATACCGTCTCTTAAAGCTTTAAGGATCGTCTCAATAGCGGGCACAATGTGCTCGGGTGCAATGCGGCTAAAAGGAGGTAACACATGATGTTCAAGCAGGGGGTTAGTCATCTTTCAACGCCTGATCTAAGTTATTTCTAATGGTGCTTATCACCGATTGTGTATCCGGCGCAGCGTCAAGTTGTTCGCCAAACCAAATCATGAACGCCAACCCGGCCTGCTCAACCAACATCCCCAAACCATCGGCAACCTCACATTCTGCCTGTTTCTGGCACCATTGATTAAACCGAGTGGTACCGGGACCATAGATCATGTCGTAACAGCGAGTGTTTTCAGTAATGACCGATCCAGGAATCTTCAGATCCTGATGAGATAATCCTGCTGAGGTTCCATTGATCACAAGATCGTAGCCTTCCTGAAGGCGATCCATAGCAAACGCTTTGGTGCCCGCAAATCTTTGTTCCAAGTTTTGTGCTTTATCATGCGTTCGGTTTGTCACATGCAGTGCCCCTGGCGCCTCAGCTAGCAAGCTCGCCAAGACGCCGCTCACTGCGCCCCCAGCGCCAATCACCAGTACCTTGCGATCTTTTAACGGCCAACCCAAGTTCTGAACCAGGTCATTAACCAGGCCAGGGCCATCAGTATTATCACCGCGCAGCGTGCCAACGGCGGTCCGGGAAATCGTGTTAACTGCCTCCGCCTGGCGAGCATGATCGCTAGCTTCATCAACAAACTGCCATGCGTCGTGCTTACAAGGCAGCGTAATGTTGAATCCAAAACCCGAATCAAGGAAATCATTAGCCACTGAGTTGAAGCTACCGTCCGACACAAACACCTTCTCATAAGACAATGAAATGCCTGTTGCGGCGGCAAACTGCTGGTGAATGTCGGGGGATCTGCTGTGAGAAACCGGATTGCCAAGCACCCCTAGTTTGAACGTTGTCATCTGATTTTCTCTCCTGTCACCAGGTGCTTGATGACACTCGGCCCAATTGAATTTCCAAGCTGTCCCGGCACCAGATGGTCAACGCCTGCCCCAAAATACTGCCTCACCTGCAAGGACGTCAAAGCTGCACGATGTCCTGTTACGTTGGCAGAGGTAGACACCAACGGCCCAGTTGATTCACACAGTGCGCGAACGACCGGATGGTCGCTGACCCTGAGCCCAACGGTGACATTGTTTCCAATCACCCACCGCGGCGCTGCGCCGTTGTCCGGTACGAGATAGGTGACTGGCCCGGGCCAGTTGTTATCGAGTTCAGCTCTCTTGTCGACCTCCAATCCGGTCAGATAGTCTTCGAACTGGCTAATATCCGCCGCGACTAATAATAAGCCCTGATCCCTAGTGCGCCGCTTCAACGCAAGAATGCGCGCAACGGCCTCAAAAGATCCCGGCAAACAACCCAGACCCCAGACGCCCTCTGTGGGGTAGGCAATGACACCATCGCCAGCCAGGCAAGCTGAAATCAGGCTTCTTCGCCATCCGAAGCCAAGGTTCACAAATTCAAGTCTAGGTTTTTTTGCCTGATGACCTCAGCATTCGCTAGCCGTTCATCCCGCAGGGCAAGATGCAGCGCATCATTCGAGACACCGAGAATCTGAACTGCAAGGTATGCCGCATTCTTAGCCCCGGCCTTACCTATCGCTACACCGGCAACCGGAATGCCGCCAGGCATCTGTACCGTGGATAGTAAGGCATCAAATCCCTGCAGTGGGCCGGCATCAATCGGTACGCCGATCACTGGTCTTAGCGTATGCGCGGCCACGGCCCCAGCAAGATGGGCTGCCATTCCAGCGGCGGCAATAAATACGGCACAGCCCCGCGCATCGGCATCGCTGACATAGTGCCTGGTGTCCTCTGGTGTTCGATGAGCGGAGGTAATTCTAACCTCATAGTCAATGTCGAAACTTTTCAGCACATCGACCGTCGATTGCATGACGGGCAGGTCAGAATCCGAACCCATCAGGATGGCTACAAACCCCATGTTTTTTACTCCCTTAAAAGAAACTAACGTTGCGAGGAACGGACGTTAGCCTAGTCACTATCAGCTTTCAACATTCCCACCCGCCGCTCGGACGTAACTGGGTCGCCTGATACCGTCCACCTTCAGAATGAACCAAACCCATGACTTCTAACATCACGATTGCTACTGTCAGATCTTCAATAGAAAGCTCAAGCGCTGGTAGCAGTGCATCCATGGACACGGGTCCTACCTCCAGCAAGTCGAGCAACTTCTCTTGCTCAGGGCTTAAAGACGGCACCCCCAAAAATAGATCGAGCGAGTCTCCAGGCCCAATACCTAGTTCCTTCAGAATATCCTCGCCTGACTCAATCAGCAAAGCGCCGTCCCTAATCAATTGATGACAACCCCGCGCCTGTTGATTCGTAACAAGCCCCGGCACCGCCATCACTTCTCGACCTTCGGCCAAGGCGAGTTTCGCAGAAACAAGGGAGCCGCTCTTTAACGCCGCCTCAACGACGACAGTTGCTTTGCTTAAACCCGTCACTATTCGATTACGCCGCGGAAAGTGTGCCGGTCGCGCGGGAGTTCGCAGTGGAAATTCACTCAGCAACAGTCCGTTGTCCAGAATTCGCTCGGCAAGCCGCCAATGGCGTCTTGGATAAATCTGGTCACAGCCTGACCCCAGCACCGCGACCGTCGCCTCACCTGAAGCAAGCGCACCCTCATGAGCTGCAGCATCAACCCCTAGGGCAAGACCACTCACGACAAGCACTGAATATCGGCCGAGGGTTTCAGCAATAGACATAGCCTGTTTCAATGCATATTGACTAGCTTTTCTCGCACCAACAATCGCAACTCTTTCCGTGTAGCGTGTAAGAACGGTTCGGTCACCAGACCCAAAAAGAAAATAAGGTGGATCGTGTATCTGTTTCAGGCAGGCAGGATAATCATCATCCTGCAGCAATATAAGATGGTGCTCTTCTACGGATAACCAATTCACGTCCTGTTCGACTTCCAGCTTTAAGACATCGCCAACAATCAACGAGGTGTTTTGTTCAAGCACCTCACTAGGCGAACGTGACTGTAAAAGTCGGGTAAGTTCCCGTGGCCGATTGGACAATAGCCGGCACAAGGCAAGCAGGTCTGGGTTCACAATTGACTCGCGACAAAAAAGAGTCGATATACTAGATCAGGGGGGGCATAGAGCTGCGGGAAAGAACACCTGTATGGATAGTCCAAAGGCGCTTTCCGGCGTGAGAAAACGCTAGGGGTTGCGGACGAAATCCCCCACACGCACAGGCTCGGTGGTTTGCAGCACCAGGCCGTATGCCATTTTCTCGAAAGACCGAAAAATCATCAGGATACCCGCTCGTTCGGTAGGCAACTGAACATAACCTCCTGCGAAGTGATCGCGAACCAGAGCGCCTTTCTTTGCAATCGCGAGTACGGTGCCGACTTCAACACCCGCGTTGAAACCGCGATTTACTGCAACGACGTCATTAGGACCAATCTGTGTATAGCCTCCAAGCAGACGCATAATCACCCCTTCAACCTGCTGGCCAGGTGGCGTAGGGTAAAACGTGGATTCCACGCGCCGCTCTTCGGTTGGCATCATACGATCGCCGATACGAACATCTGCGTGAACGCTTTTCATTTCGAAGGTCACGAGATCACCTTCTCGGGCTACTGCTTTGGCCAACCCAACCTCAATCGCTTCATAGCCAAGGATTTCCTCGGTTTCAGGGCCCACATAGACATCTCCTTCTCGGAAGATCCCGTAAGTAGACGTCTCCTCATCCCAAATACCCCTAGCGTAAAACCGGTCGCCTGGGCCAAACACCAAGGTCTCGAGCTTGCCCGCAAGGATTCTTGGAGCAAGGTCAAGTGTGTCGCGTTCAACTATCCGGCCGGTCGTCAGTAAACTGGCCACGGCGTCAAGGGGGATAGCTGGAATAGCGCTTTGGAGCGGAGACACCCTGATGCCGGGCTCCATCTTTCTGAAACTATCACCTTCGCGAAGACTCTGCCCGGGTTTCAGCTTATAGGTTCTCCCCCCGGGGCCACGTTTTAGCGATAGCTGTGGATCTCCAGCCACATATTTCAGGAATATCTCATCCCCTGGATATATTAAGTGGGGGTTTTTAATCGCGGGATTAACAGACCAGATTTCCGGCCAGTGCCAGGGCTCTTTTAGAAACTCGGAAGCGATTCCCCAAAGAGTATCACCTTCTTTTACCAGGTACTGGTCTGGATGGCCTACACGCAACAATGACGCTTCTGCGCCGGCATCCTGCTCGCCAAAGGCAAAACTTGCAAGAAACAGCATTAATAGGGCGAATGACGATACTTGGCGAATCTTCATAGGCGAATCCAACCAGTAAAAAGAGTACAATAAGCGGGTTATAACATCCTGGACA
>JABIVN010000007.1 GCA_018667205.1 Gammaproteobacteria bacterium
AAACCGCGCAGCACCCAATCCTGGCGCCCCGCTTTATCTTCACGCTCGATACCCATGGCAACGAACAATTGCTTGGCAACGCCAACCTGGCGGTCCCGATGTTCCCCCGCAAAAGCGCCACCGATGCGGAACTCACGCGAATGCGGTACACCGGCTAGATTACGTTCCGTATTACCGGCGCGAATTCGGTTCAAGGGTTCACCGGAAACGACCGTAAAGTTCCACGGCTGCGTGTTCATGGATGATGGGGAACGCATCGCCAGCGCTAAAACTTCTTTAATGAGTGCTTTTGGCACCGGATCGGGTTTGTAACCTCGAACGCTGCGGCGCCCGCGAATGACATCATCAAACTGCATTTGGTATCTCTCTATGTAAATTTTGCGATAGTTTACTGGATTAACTGGCACTGGGGGAATAACGGGGTCCGAGGGTCAAATTCAACTATCGAAATAAACCCTTCGGCGCTGAAATCTGAAGCGTTATGCAAGATCACGGCTTCAAGCTCACGGCTCCTAGCTCCTTGCTCCTTGCTCCTTGCTCCTTGCTCTTAAGCCATCACCCCTAACCCGTGGTGGGATGTTTTTTTCAGCCGCCGAGCGTGGTTCTGGTATTGCGCTTCCCTTAGCTTTAGCAGAATAAGTGGCGTTGTAATCCTTGTTCCTACTCTTGCTCACTGCTCACCAAATGACCTGCATCATCTGCAGCGACTATCTTACGGCTGGTGCTGTTCAGGCCATGTTTTTCAATTATGATGTTCTTTTCCTAGCGTGCCTGTACTGGTTAGCGCTGGGCATTTTTTAGCGCTAGACAGTTACAGCACTGGGCCTTTACTTTCCGTTTAAAGGACTATCCACCAACATCAAGAGGATTTAAATGACACATCCACAGTTAGAACTGAGCAATGATAAGCTTTTAAGCACGACCCGAGCAGTACGCAAACGGCTGGACTTTGATCGCCCAGTGCCCATGGAAGTCTTGGAAGAATGTATGAACATCGCCGTGCAAGCGCCTACCGGCTCAAATGCGCAGGGATGGCAATTCATGTTTGTCACTGACCAAGCGAAAAAAGATCGCATCGCCGAAATCTATGCCCAGGTCTGGGAGTTGTATAAAACCATGCCCGTGGCGATTCACCACCTGCATAAAGACAGCGGTGATCAATCACTGGTCTCCAGCCAGGAACGTTCTACCTCTTCAGCGGAATATTTGGCCGCCAACATGGCTAAGGCGCCGGCGTTGCTGATCCCATGTATTGAGGGCCGTATTGAATCACCGGAGATTGCCGGCGGCGGTAATTTCGCGCAGGCCGCTATCTACGGTTCAATTATTCCTGCTACCTGGAGCTTCATGATCGCCGCGCGCGCTCGCGGCCTGGGCACCGCGTGGACGACGCTGCATTTGATGCACGAAGAGGAAGTTGCGAACCTTCTGGGGATCCCCTACGCCGACTATACGCAGGTCGCACTGATTCCTATTGCCTACACCAAGGGTACTGAGTTCAAACCTGCCTACCGGCCGCCGCTAAACACCGTGATGCATGTTGATCAGTGGTAAGCAGCCTGCTGCTGCATGACCAACCTTTAGCTTTTGAAGATCACCCCGGGCGCTGCCTTGGGTGATCCCACCCTGACCATCAAAATCGAATCCCCCCAGGGATTGCACCATCCGGCGCATACCGCTGCACCTTTTATTGCGCCAACCGGTGCCCGGTTAGCTTAGCTAACTTGCTGGCACTCCAACCAAAGGTGATGAAAACCCCTTAACATAAAGGAGTGGGTTCTTTCGTTGTCTGCAGACACAGGATGGCTGATTTTGCTGTAGCGCTTAAAAAGACCTTGAAGCGCATAGCGCGCCTCAAGTCTTGCTAACGGCGCACCAATACAAAAATGTATACCGTGCCCAAAGGTATGGTGGTCACCTTTGCCGCGGTCAAGGCGAAAAGTATCCGCATCTTCATAGTGTGATTCGTCCCGATTCGCGGCGCCCATAATGACCGTCACGACATCGCCCGCTTTGACCTGGGTGCCTGCGATCTCAACGTCCCTGGTGGCCTTACGGGACACAAAATGTACCGGTGAATCGTATCGAAGAATTTCCTCTATCGCCGCGTCAATTTTTCCCGGGTCAGCTCTTAATGTTTCCCACATTTGGGTGTCAGTCGCCAGATAGTTGAGCAAATTACTTAACAGATTGGTTGTCGTTTCATTACCCGCGATCAGTAGCAGCATGCAAAAACCCGCGATATCCTGGTCGCCTAATTGTTCACCCTCTACCGTGGCTGTTGCAATTTTGCTGATCAAATCTTCACCGGGATGACGTCTACGCTCAGGTATCAACGATACAAAATAGCCCATCATCTCCATGATGTCGGGCATACGCTGCGCCATATCGGTTGCTTCCGCTGTTCCCGTTAGCGCATCCGACCAGCGTTTGAAGTCGTCGCTGCGTTCTTCTGGTATCCCCATCAATCGCGAGATGATTCGAATGGGCAGCGGAATCGTGAAAGCGTCGGAAATATCAACAATAGACTCACCTTTGATATCGTCCAGCAGTTCTTCTACAAGGGCTGACACTTCTGCCTCCATTTCTTTTAAGGCGCTGCTGGTAAAGACGCGGTTCACAATGGCTCGAAGCGATGTATGGCGGGGCGGATCGTCTGACAGTAACGGTAAAGCTATTGCCCGCTGCTCGCCCTCACCCATGGCTTTCGAGGAAAAAGTTGCCGCGTCTTTTAATACGCCCCTGACATCTTCATACCGCGTGACAATCCACATGTTTGCCTCTTTGTCCCACCAAACAGGTTGCTCAGCTTGCCACTTTTGGTAGGAAGGGTAAGGGTTTTCCAGGATCGCTTGATCGAACATTTTCATGGGAAGTTATGCCTTTTAAGAACGTGTTCCACACGTTCTCTAACCAAGCTTTTCGTGCAAGTATCAACTTGCCACAACCACAAATATGCCGACGTCACGCTGGGGAAACCTTTTGGTGAAAACTTCTGGTGCAAGCTTCTGGTGCAAGCTTCGGGTATTCGCCAACCTGGTGCCTGCCGGCAGCAGGGGGCTATGTCATCTAGCGGCTAATTCGCTTCAATGACACAGCGCGGGGCGTAGCGCGGGGCGTAGCGCGGAACTCTGCCCCGGTCTCCTCGATGCGGCTCACGCTGTAGGTCACAAAGTGAAATGAAAGGTTCCTGAACACCGAACGGATGCGTAGAATTTGCGTTTCC
>JABIVN010000532.1 GCA_018667205.1 Gammaproteobacteria bacterium
CCGTGTGATGGATATCCCCTACCTGCTTGCAACCCAAGTGGAGTCCTACAAGCAGTTTATGCAAGACAAAGTCGACCCTTCTGAACGAATCAATAAGGGCCTACACACCGCGTTCCAGTCAGTTTTCCCGATTACAAGTTATTCGGGTAACGCATCGCTTGAGTATGTCAGCTACCGACTCGGGAAGCCGCCATTTAATGTCAAGGAATGTCAGCTTCGTAGTGTGACCTACGCAGTGCCACTTCGGGTGAAAGTTCGATTGGTAATCTATGATAAGGATTCATCGAACAAAGCTATTAAAGACATCAAGGAACAAGAAGTTTATATGGGCGAGATTCCGCTCATGACCGAAAATGGGACCTTCGTGATCAATGGTATTGAGCGAGTTGTCGTATCCCAGCTCCACAGATCACCTGGTGTGTTTTTTGATCACGACAAAGGCAAAACTCACTCCTCAGGCAAATTGTTGTACTCGGCGCGGGTAATTCCCATGCGAGGATCATGGTTGGATTTTGAGTTTGACCCGAAAGATTGTGTATTCGTGCGAATCGACAGGCGAAGGAAGCTGCCCGCATCGGTCTTGCTGCGCGCCCTGGATTTCACGTCTGAACAGATTCTAGATATTTTCTTCGAAACAGACAGTTTTGAAGTAACAGAAGAAGCCTACACGTTAGAGCTGATTGCGGGACGCCTGCGAGGCGAGACAGCCAAATTCGACATCGTTGATAAGAAAGGCAACGTGATTGTCGAAGAAAGCAGCAGGATCACTGCCCGGCATATTAGGGAGATGGAAGCAGCCGGCCTTAAGAGGCTTAACTGCCCATCAGAATATGTTTGTGGCCATGTCCTTGCAAAAGACATCGTGGACACAGAAACAGGCGAAGTCGTTATTGCCTGTAATACTGAGATTACCGAAGAAGTGCTGGATCAACTGGCCGAGGCCGGGGTCTCCTCTTTTAATACTATTTATACAAATGACCTGGACTGCGGCCCGTTTGTATCAGATACGCTGAATGTTGATAGTACAACTAATCGACTTGAAGCGCTGGTAGAGATCTACAGGATGATGCGTCCTGGCGAACCGCCCACTAAAGAGGCTGCAGAGAATCTATTCAATAATTTGTTTTTCTCTTCGGAACGTTACGACCTGACTGCCGTTGGCCGGATGAAGTTCAATCGCCGTCTTGGCCGCGAAGAAGAGGTCGGCTCAGGCACGCTATCAAACGATGACATTATTGAAGTGATGAAGTGCCTGATTGACATCAGAAACGGCAAAGATAACGTAGATGATATTGATCATTTAGGTAATAGGCGGGTTCGTTCAGTTGGGGAAATGGCAGAAAATGCCTTCCGTCTGGGTTTAATTAGAGTTGAGCGCGCGGTTAAGGAGCGATTATCGCTGGCCGAAAGCGAAGGCCTGATGCCACAGGACCTGATCAACGCAAAGCCAGTCGCAGCAGCAGTAAAAGAATATTTCGGGTCAGCGCAGTTGTCGCAGTTCATGGACCAGAATAATCCCTTATCTGAGGTGACGCATAAACGTCGAGTCTCAGCGCTCGGCCCCGGGGGTCTGACGCGAGAACGAGCTGGCTTCGAAGTTCGTGACGTTCATCCAACTCACTACGGACGAGTATGTCCGATTGAGACACCTGAAGGTCCGAATATTGGTTTGATCAATTCGTTGGCGTCATACGCGCGTACGAATGAGTATGGTTTCCTTGAAAGTCCCTACCGAAAGGTCAATGACGGAAATGTAACCGATGAAATCGAGTACTTATCAGCCATTGTCGAGAGTGATTACGTTATTGCGCAAGCGAGCGCAACAATGGATGAAGCAAGCCGATTGACCGAAGATATGGTGGAAGTTCGTCATCTTGGTGAATTCACCAAGATGCCGCGTGAATCTGTCAACTTTATGGATGTGTCGCCTCAGCAGGTTGTCTCGGTTGCCGCGTCTCTCATTCCGTTCTTGGAGCACGACGACGCTAACAGAGCCTTGATGGGTTCCAACATGCAGCGCCAGGCCGTACCAACACTGCGTAGCGAAAAGCCGCTGGTTGGAACAGGTATGGAGCGCACGGTTGCAAGAGATTCAGGTGTTTGCGTTGTCGCCAGACGGGGTGGTGTCATCGAAACTGTCGATGCTGGCAGGATTGTCATTCGAGTCAGCGACGCTGAAACTGAAAGTGGCGAGGCTGGCGTTGATATTTATAATCTCACAAAGTACCAACGCTCTAACCAGAACACTTGTATTAATCAGAAGCCGTTGGTCAAGGAAGGCGATCTAGTCGCTAAAAACGATATCCTTGCAGACGGTCCGTCTATTGATTTCGGTGAGTTGGCCCTTGGTCAAAATATCCGCATCGCGTTTATGACTTGGAACGGTTATAACTTCGAGGACTCAATCTTAATCTCTGAGAAAGTCGTGAAGGAAGATCGATTCACGACTATTCATATTCAGGAACTCACCTGTATTGCGCGTGATACTAAACTGGGGTCAGAGGAAATAACCTGTGATATTCCGAATGTTGGTGAGGGCGCCCTGTCCAAGCTAGACGAGTCCGGAATTGTGTACATTGGTGCAGAAGTAGAACCAGGCGACATTCTTGTTGGTAAGGTAACGCCTAAAGGCGAAACTCAGTTGACGCCAGAAGAAAAGCTCTTAAGAGCGATCTTTGGCGAAAAAGCATCCGATGTGAAAGACACTTCGCTCCGGGTTCCGACCAGTTACACGGGAACGGTGATTGATGTTCAGGTTTTCACTCGCGACGGGCTTCCTAAGGATAACCGAGCACTTGATATAGAGCGTGCCGCACTCGACGAAGTTCGAAAGAACATCGACGAAGAATTCCGGATTGTCCAGGCTGCAACGTTTGAACGCCTGACCGAGTCACTGGTTAACCAGAAAGTCATTGCCGGCCCTGAGTTGAAGAAAGGCGATAAAATTACCAGGGAATACCTGGCCGATCTTGAGTCAGAGAGTTTCTTCAAGCTACGCATGGAGAAAGACAGCCTTAACGATCTGCTTGAACAGGCCGACCTAAGGCTAAAAGAACGCCGCAACGATCTGGATGAACAGTTCGAAGAAAGTAAGGGCAAGTTAGAGTCGGGGGACGACTTGGCGCCCGGCGTACTTAAAATCACCAAGGTCTACCTTGCAATCAAGCGCCGAATCCAGCCTGGCGACAAGATGGCAGGACGGCATGGTAATAAGGGTGTGATCTCGGTTATTAAGCCCGTTGAGGATATGCCGTACGACGAGAACGGTGAGCCGATTGATATCGTGTTGAATCCGCTTGGTGTACCGAAGCGAATGAACGTTGGTCAGATCCTGGAAACTCACCTCGGCTGGGCTGCCCATGGCCTTGGTATCAAGATCGGTGAAATGCTGGACGCTCAGCGTCAAGCAGCGGAAATCAAGGAGTTTCTAGATAAGATCTACAACCGTAGCGGCCGAATCGAGCACCTAGAAGAGTTTTCGGATGATGAGATCATCGAAATGGCAGGTAATCTCCGCAGCGGTGTGCCAATGGCAACGAGCGTCTTTGATGGCGCCAGTGAGACTGAAATCAAAGAGATGTTGGAGCTTGCTGACTTGCCCGCCAATGGTCAGTGCGTGTTGTATGACGGCTGTACTGGTGAACAGTTCGATCGTCCGGTAACCGTTGGTTACATGTACATGCTGAAATTGAATCACCTCGTTGACGACAAGATGCATGCGCGATCGACAGGTTCTTATAGCCTTGTAACGCAACAACCACTCGGTGGCAAAGCGCAGTTTGGCGGTCAGCGATTCGGTGAGATGGAAGTCTGGGCACTTGAAGCCTACGGGGCGGCTTATACGCTTCAGGAAATGCTGACGGTTAAGTCGGATGACGTTCATGGTCGAACCAGGATGTATAAAAACATCGTGGACGGTGATCATAGAATGGAGCCCGGTATGCCTGAATCATTCAATGTGTTGGTGAAAGAAATCCGTTCACTTGGCATCGATATTGAGTTAGAGAACGACTAGCATCGTTCTCACCCAATATTGACTGACGACATAGAATTGAAATAAAGGTCAGGTTTCGGCCTGACGTGGAGAAAAGCCTTGAAAGATTTGCTGAACATACTGAAAGCACAAGGACAGTCCGAAGAGTTTGATTCGCTTCGAATCGGACTCGCTTCGCCTGATTTGATCAGAAGTTGGTCCTATGGTGAGGTAAAAAAGCCTGAAACGATTAACTATCGAACGTTCAAACCAGAGCGCGATGGTCTTTTCTGCGCCAAGATTTTTGGTCCGAACAAGGATTATGAGTGCCTTTGCGGTAAGTACAAGCGACTCAAGCATCGCGGTGTTATCTGTGAAAAATGTGGGGTCGAAGTAGCGCTCGCTAAAGTTCGTCGAGAGCGTATGGGGCACATCGAGCTTGCAAGCCCTGTGGCTCATATTTGGTTCCTGAAGTCACTGCCGTCCAGAATCGGGCTCCTGATGGATATGACCCTGC
>JABIVN010000533.1 GCA_018667205.1 Gammaproteobacteria bacterium
CTGTATAGCATCAGGCCTGTCGCCACCAGGCGACGCCTTTGTCATCTTCTTCCACCACCAGCATACGCCGCTCCTGCGCACAGTGAAGGTGCGCGATCGCCTCACCGGTGGCTGGAAAATAGCTCGAGTCAGTGATCTTACTTTTAAATAGCGCGGGAAAAACGTCCACTGCTCGCTTCGGCTCGGCACACAATTCATATAACTTCTCCAAGGCGACCTCGTGCCAGTCAATTAGTCCCGTCAATCGCTCGTGCACTCCCTCATAAAGGCTCTCATGTGCCGGGAGCACCAGTAAATCAGGCGGCAGAATCTCCCTGAACCTTGCACAGGAGTTAATGAAATCCCGAAGTGGGTTGGCGTTGGGTTCAGAGGGGTTGACACTCACATTAGGTGTGATCTTTGGCAGTAACTGATCGCCGCCAATAATTATTTTCAGTTCAGGGCAATAAAGACATACATGCTCGGGTGCATGACCATGCCCTATAACGGCCCGCCATTCACGCCCCCCAATATCCATGTACTGGCCATCTTGGATCCGCCTGTAACCGGCCGGCAGCGCTGAGATATTGGCGCCGAACTGGCCAAACCTTTCGCGGTAGCGGTTCAGACGAGCTTCGTCAAACCCTGCACGTCGATAAAACTTGATAGCATCTTCAGGTACGTCCGCTGGCCCATCTGCCGCCATGACCTTACACATATAGAAGTCGCTGCGAGACATCCAGAGCTCTACTTCTTTTTCGCGACAAATCCAACCTGCATTACCCGTATGGTCGGAATGCAGGTGCGTCGCGATGACTCGTTTTATTGGCTTACCATCAAGATGATGGTCAAATATAGATCGCCAGCATTCCTGCACATCATCGCGGTTAAGACCTGTATCCACGATGGTCCAGCCATCATAATCACGCACCAGCCATACATTGATATGATTGAGGCGACCCCACATGGGCATTCGAGCCCAGAGCACACCATCAGCGACTTCGGTCACAGCGCCATGATCTGGCAACTGATCTTCAAATCGATATGTCAGGGGATCGAACCCCCTCTTGGACATGTTATCGACCACCTACTACCTCGCCAACAAAAAGTGAGGCGTAACTTTATATGGTCAAGGCCTTCCTATAAAGCAACTAAGGGAAAAAGAATCTCGACTAAGCGTTCCGGCGTTTACTGTTGCCAGCCCGCTGCGGCAGGAACCCTACGATTGGGGCTTAACCTGTGAAATAGTTTCAATATGGGCATAAATCTTTCGAGTCGCTCGTTCACCAATATAAATGACCACGTAATCGCCTGCTTCGATTTGTTGGGGTATCGCTTTTTCAGAAACCAATGACTCTAAAGCAGATGGTTCAGCAATGGATGGTTCAGAAGCAGATGCGGCAGGAACGGGGGCTTTAGACGTGGATCGTTGGGCGATAAGGTAATGCTGATATTGCTCGGGTCCGTAGAGTATCGCCTGCTCAAAATGCTTGTTAGCCCAGTAACTGCTGCTGCCACAGGAGCGACCCCGACATTCGAAGAGAATGTTCGCAGACCCGACAAACTGGGATTTAAAATGTTCAGCAACCTGTTTCGTCCTGCGAGCTTCAGGTAAATACCAGGTTGATGCCTCTTTCCTGCCAGGTACCAGAATAAACTTCTCTGGCTGAAGCTCGTGGTTGACCTTTTCAAGCGCTCCCAGTACCACCAGGTGGGCCGTCGACTCAGTTGTCTGCTGTTCCACCAATACCGAGGAAGGGAACACAACCATCGGCTCGACTGACAAAGCAGATTCCGACTCTGCCACCAGTGCGACAGAAAATAACAGTAAAAAGACTAGATAACGCATTTTAGTTCACAACATCCGAGACCAATTAGTGGGGCTTCTATGATAGCCAAATTAGCAGTCCCTATCGATTGGTCCTGCCCTGTCAGATAGTATACTAGCCGACTAATGATCGGCTGGTGCATAATGACAAGACCGATACCGGCGTTATCAAAGCACTTTGCGATTGCCACCGCCGCTCTTTCAGGTGATTGCTCTGGCGTGATCGCTTCGCTGACCTCTTCCGGCCACGGCTCCCCCGCCGAGGTAATAGACACATTGCCCGATATATTACCCGACTCCTTGTTCGACACCGGGGCTCCTGACGAATTACCCAACATAGTACCCGACATGTTGCTGAGCATGGTATTGGACATAATCGCGGCGGTCTGCCGTGCGCGCAAATACGGGCTCACCATCATTTTTTGGACCTGCAGGTCCATTTCCAATAATCGACGGGCGACTGCCGATACCTGCGTTCGCCCGTACAAGGTCAAAGGCCGATCTGCATCAGTTTGCGCTTTGAGCTCTGCTTCCCCATGTCGCATCAATAGTAGCTTCATTTAACCTCCAAGCTCACCGCCACCGCGACCCTAATGTTTAGGATCTGAACAAAATATTCGCAAAGGCCGTCAATCACCAGACGCTTTATCAGCCTTCGTCTTCACTCAAGACCTGGCTCAAGACTTGGCTCAAGACTTGTTTCAAGACCTGTCTGAGGACCTGTCTGAGGACCTGTCTGAGGACTTGTCTCAGGAGCTGCTCAAGACTTGTCCGTTTCTCACCTTTTATTCGCCTTCAAAGCAGCCTAACCGATGCCCGAATCAGATGAACGGGACACCGCGAAGTGCTTGTATAAAAGTGCCGATACAAAATGCGGCGAAGCCAAGGCTTACGCTGGTCAGACACACCTGC
>JABIVN010000534.1 GCA_018667205.1 Gammaproteobacteria bacterium
GGGCTTTGCTTTGGCGCGACCGATACGCCGATGCTCCGCGAATTCGCGCCTCAGATGGTCGAAAATGGGATGAAAGTGGAAGATCTCGATCTGGCTATTCGTCATGTCATCAATCAGGGCCCTGATGGTGATACAGGCGCCAGTTACGATTTTGGTATGGGCCCCACGCCCAGAGTCACCAGCTTGGAACAAATTGACGCGATCAGAAAGTAACGCGCTGCCGAGACATATGGGTGCTCACGTCCGCGAAGTGAGCGTCAAAAACGGTTAGCTGAACCTGAACTATTACCGAAAACCGGCATAGAGTAATGCTTGGTCTGATTCGATTGGTCGTCTGATTTTCTCGGGTGTCAGTGCCGGGGGTCCCATAATCTTCGGTCGGTATCTTTGGCATAGCCTTTCCCATCTGGATAGGTAATGAGTTCCATCTGCATGCCCCACGGGGTCAGAAAATAGCAAGATCGGAGTCCCGCCTCCGGGCCGTCTTTTATGGTGGGGCCGCCGCCTCCAGGCATAAGTCTGACCTTGTGTGCCTTCAAATAATCCATGGCGGCGTCTATGTCATCGACATAGAGCGCAATATGGTGCCCGCCCCAATCACTGTTTTTTGGCATTTCACGTCGCTGGTCAGGACTTTCATATTCGAAAAGCTCAATGTTTGTATTAGAGCCACAACGAAATTGCTTGACACGTCGGATCACCGCTCGTGGATTGACGTTCAGCATGTCGAGCATGAAGTTATCCTCCTTTGATTCAAAAGGGCCCATTTCATAGAACGGTTCTAAACCCAGGACATTGGTAAAAAAATCGACCGCTTCGTCAAAGTCTGGTGCTGTAATGCCTAGATGATCGGTGCCGCGTAATCCGGGTAATCCTTTCGAGTGAGTCATGTGCGTTTTCTGGATGGCTGATGTTCCGGTACTTTACACCGTGGATAAATCCGATGACAATTATCGAGAGGTGATGTGTTATGTCTGAAGAATTAGTATCAAAACCCGGTGATGCACGATGTCCAGGTGTCAGTGTTCAGGACTTGTTGGACGAGGATTCTCGGGATGTCCCCAGTTACCTGAGAAAGCAAAGTTATGAGTTTTTAGGTGATGAAGACATTCCTTTCGAGCGTTATACCACGAAAGAATATTTTGAGAAGGAAGTAGAAAACCTGTGGTCAAGAACTTGGCAGTGGGCTTGCCGTGAAGAACATATCCCAGAGCCGGGTGATTACTATGTCTATGACATAGGACCATATTCAGTGATTGTTATGCGTACAGACAGCGGCGAAATTAATGCCTATCGCAACTCCTGTATGCATCGAGGGACCAAACTAAAACCGTCATTTAGTTCAGGCAGAAGCCAATCGATTCGTTGTCCTTATCATGGTTGGGACTGGCATCTGGATGGGCGTATAAAAAGCTTGCCTTGTGAATGGGATTTTCCACACGTAGACAAAGCGAAGATAGATCTTTCCAAGGTTCATTGCGATGTGTGGGGGGGGTTTGTTTTTATTAACCTGGAAGCTGAGCCGCTGTCGCTGCTCGATTATTTGAATCCTTTGCCCGAGCACATCCAGAGTAAAGTCTTTGAAGATCGGTACATCGCGCAACACATTGAAAAAGAACTTAACTGTAATTGGAAGATTGCGTCGGAGGCTTTTCTAGAGGCCTATCATGTGATGGAAACTCATAGTCAGCTGATGCGTACTAATGGTGATGCAAATACCCAGTATGATATTTATGGCGACCACGTCAGTCGGCTGATCAATGTGGCAGGGATACCCAGCACCTTCTGTGAGGAAGAGCTCTCTGAACAACAGATTCTTGATATGTTTCTAGTGGGAGATCGCGATGATGTGGCGGATGAACTGGTGGTGCCTAAAGGCGGAACAGCGCGAAGGGTAATGGCGGAGCAGTTCCGTCAGAGCATGGCTAAATCCGGCCAGGATATTTCGCAAGTGAGTGACTCGGAGATCGTAGACTCGATAGCGTATTTCGTGTTCCCAAACCAACAGTTTTTTTCAGGGGTTTCTTTCCCAATAGTTTATCGATTTCGGCCTTTGGGCATGGCTCACGATAAAGCACTCTTCGATCTGATCCTGCTGAAACCTCGCCCGGTGGGTGAGTTTGTCGAGCCTGCGGAGCCCGTCCGGCTGAAGGTAGAAGAATCCTATACGACTGTGCCTGGGATGGACCCCTATGTCGGACATGTATTCGATCAGGATACCGGTAACATGCAGGCAGCTCAGGAGGGCGCCGCCACGGCCGGTAAATCGGGCGCGACGCTGGCTAACTATCAGGAAGTTCGCGTCAGGCATTTCCACCAGACCTTAACGAAATATCTGGAGGAAAGATCATGAAGACTCTTGTTGTTGCGGGGTCAGCCAGAGGTATTGGTTGTGAATTGGCGAGATATTACTCCGAAGCAGGCTAACGGGTTTTTGCAACAGCCCGCAATTCTTCGAAAGCTGGTCAGTTAAATGTAAATTTGCCGTATCGATGGGTAATTGGACTGTCCCTAAGATGAACGTGGCATATTCACGCATGGTAGATCACGAGCCGTTTCTATTGATCCTGGCTCTTTACTCTTACCCCATAACTCTGGCACCTTAGCAGTGTCTATGAATACAGGTAGGTCAATATGAACGCAGGTTATAACCCCGATTTTAACCCCACTGGCCTTGAAGGCGGCGTGGATACTAATGACATCCCATGGATGAGCCTGCCTCAAGCGCCAGGGATGTCGATAAAACCACTGCGGGCCAGTGGCGAAAGCGGCATGTTCAGTGCGGTGATTCAGGTAAAGGGCGGGACGGAGTTAAAGAATCTCGTGTACTTGGGTGCAATGGATATGCTTGTGCTTTCTGGCACGCTGAATTACCCGGATGGTCCTATGGCGGGAACTTTGGAACCAGGGACCTGGGGTTATATCCCCGCGAATGCGAAAGTAGACAGGTTTGTCGCCACCGAGGATGTTGAGTTTCTGGGTAACTTTTATGGTGCTCTGGCCTTTCTTAACGAAAAAGGTGGTGTCTACAGTATTTTGACCGCGCTTGACTTGGCGGCAGCGGCTAAGGAGCGGGGTGTAACGTTAGTTCCTAATACATTGGCCGAGTGCATGCAGGAAAGACCGCCAGCTTATCAGGGGCAGGCAGAACCCTTAGCGATTGCTGGGACGGATACCAAGGCGCTCGTGTCAGAGGCAGAGAATATTGCAGATGTAGGCCGCAGTGTGCACCCACATTTTGTGGACACTCGGGCTATCCCCTGGATCGAAAACCCTTCAGTTCCGGATATGGGATTAAAGGTGCTAAGAGTCAGTGAAGAGACCGGTATTACCTCGCTGATCGTAAGACATAACGGCGTTGCGGGGCCTCACTATCATTTGGGCGCGGCGGACTTCATGGTGCTTAACGGTCGTATTGGCTATCGGGCTGGCCCGCCAGAAGGATATGGTCCTGGTGTTTGGTTTTACGAGCCGGCCGGTGCGCGTCATGAAGAAACCCAGCGTGTTAGCGATGAAGATCTAATCTACACGGCGAATGTCTACGGCCCTTTGCAGTTTGATGAAGGTCCCGGCACGCCGATCGTCGAAGTTCTGTCGTGGATGCAATATAAGGAGCTGTCGATTGCGGCAGGTGTTGATCTGGTCCACAACACTTTTGAAGGTGATTCATCACTGATGGCCTGGGCACCCATTGGGGCTGCAGCGAGCTAGTAAAGCACTGCTCATCGAGTAAGAGAAAAGATAATCCTGCGTTTTCGGTAGACAATTCATCTGTTCGAAGAGATTCGGATGAAACCTCCGTCGAGGTAAAATTGGCATGGGGCTCTCTTTCCCTTTTAAACATCAGTAAGAATGAAGCAGAGGCGATCATGAAAGTATTGTTAGCGATTGTTGCATTAAGCCTGTTGCCCAAGATTGTAAATGCAGCGGAGCTTTATAGGGAGGAAGTGCTGACCTTGGAGCAAGCGCAAGACCTGATTGCTGGTTGCGAGTCCTATTCTGTTAAGCACGAACTCGCGCCACTTTCGATGGCTGTTTATGATGCCTCCGGGAATTTGAAATTCTTCGCCCGTCAGGATGGTGCAGTGTTCGTCACTGTCGAATTTGCACACATTAAGGGTCGTACAGCTGCGGTGTCTGCTTTGGCTACCAGCGAGCTTGCCAAGATCGAATTCGCAGACCAAAGCCAACCGTTAGGTATTCGCTATCTTGATCACCTTACGGTGGTTCAAGGTGGAGTAGCGGTTTCGTCGGTATCGGGGCAACATTTAGGCGGCTTTGGTGTTTCTGGTGCGCCGGCAGAGCATGACGAGGCTTGTGGTTTGGCTGGTGTTAAGAATATGTTGGCGTCTAATAAATAGCGGCTAAGGCGCGTAAGTGGCCGGTTTTATCCCGGTAGACAAGTCGGTCGCTGATTTTATTAAGTCCTGCTTCTTGCAGGAAGCCTTGCGCTGCCGCAAGTGTTGACCGGTGAGGAATCAAATGGGGTATTGTGCGGTATGAGCTTAAAGTTGATCTTTTGGAGGCAGGGTAGGCGTGAAAGAATACAAACCGGGCGTGTTAAACTCATGGATGCTTGCATCTTATGGCGCACCGGCTATGCCGTTGGCGATGGTCGGGCTTCCAATGGCCGTTTACTTGCCGGCAGTCTATGCAGATAGCGAAGGGTTTGGTCTTGGCCTTGCCTTTGTGGGGCTGGTTCTAGTACTGGCTAGAATTTTTGATGGGGTCACTGACCCTATTGTCGGATTTATGTCCGATCGGCTAAGGACGCGCTGGGGGAGGCGAAAACCGTTCGTTCTGTTGGGCATGCCGATTTACATATTCGGCATCTGCATGTTGTTCATCCCGCCGATCACCTTTCGTGATGTAAGCCTGCTTGGTTTTACCATTAATAGCGGTTATCCGTGGATGCTGACGATGCTGGTTGTCGCCTATGTGGGGTCAACCATTAAGGATGTTCCGTATAGTGCATGGGGAGCAGAATTGTCCCCTGATTACCACGAGCGCACATTGGTGACCAGTTGGCGTGAAGGTTTTGCGGTCACCGGGTCGCTGATTGGTGCCTTCACGCCGGCAATCATCTTCTTCTTCGGGTACAGCAAACCCACTGACGCGGTGTATTTTTTGTCCCTGGCCATTGCCATCGTTATGCCAGTGTTGGTAATCAACACCGTGTTTTCGGTGCCCGAGTTCAAGGTGACCGAGACTAAAAAAGACGATCTTTCGCTAAAGGAAAGCCTTAAGTACGTATGGAAGAACGAACCTTATCGGCGCTTGGTGATTGCGTTTTTGTTCTCAACGATTGGCGCGGCGATGACC
>JABIVN010000535.1 GCA_018667205.1 Gammaproteobacteria bacterium
CGCAGTCGCATTGTCCTTGATGTTGTTCCAGGCGCCGCCTTCAATATAGATAGGTCCCGGTGCGACGGTGTTACAGCGAATCCCCTTCGGACCCCATTGCTGTGCTCGCTGTGCCATATGCCGAATCGATGCAGCTTTCATTGCACCGTAACTCGGGCTGATTGGAACTTCGTGATGTTCCACACCTGTAATGGATGCAATCTGCACCATAACCGCTCTGTCAGATTGCTCAAGAAATGGCAGCGCTCCCTCACTCATGCCAACCATCCCAAGCACATCAATTTCGAAATTCTTGCGCCAGGAATCCGGTCCACCATCAGGCTGGCCGCTTCCGGTGGCGTTATGGACCACAATATCGATACCACCCATCTCTGCCGCCGCATCCTTCATCCATTGCACCGTCGCATCATAGTCAGAGACATCACACACGAAACCATGCGCTGAGCTATCCGCTGAACAATGCTTCGACAGCGCCTCAACTGAAGCATCCAGAATATCTTTACGTCGGGCTGCGATACATACGCTCGCGCCCTCTTTCACAAGGTGTTCAGCGACCGCAAGCCCAATACCCTGGCTACCGCCAGAAATGACTGCTCTTGCTCCCTCTAGTCCCAATTCCATACTTATGCTCCTGATTTAAGTTGATTGCCCACGGCAACACCTGCCCTACATTCAGCCACCCCCGGCCCAAGGTCTAGCCCAATACCTGAATCAAGGAGGTGCGCTATACGATATCTCTTTACTAGCCCCAGGTTACTGGTAATTTGCGTCGTCCCCATAAAAAGAAGGGACCTATACGTTCGCCCTCACCAAGCAGACGAAGGTTCGGAGCTCGCCGCCGAAGTAAAGACAACGCCACCTCTGCCTCCAGGCGTGCCGTGGGTGCACCTATGCAAAAATGAACCCCAAGCCCAAACGCCATATGACGCTTGGTCTCGCGGTGCAGATTAAATTCATCCGGCTTCTCAAATATCCTCGGGTCCCGATTCGCAGCGGCATAGTTAATATAAACCTTGCTGCCCTTCTGAATTACCTCGCCATGCAGGTCTACATCCCTGGTCGCGTTTCGATACAAACCAAGTACCGGCGGGTCAAACCTTAGGCTTTCCTCAACAGCCGCACCAATCAGGGATTCGTCATCAAGAATTTCTTGCCAGCGGGATGGTACCTCCAATAACCGCCATATCATGTTGGTGATCAACGACGTCGTTGTTTCATTGCCGCCCACCAGCAGTTGATTCAGCATGGATAACGCATCGCCATCAGGAATGTACTCGCCAGCATCGGTTTTCGCACCGACCACTAGCGTGAGCAAGTCTTCAGGCACCTCTGCGCCCGATTCGATCTGGGACCGGCGGCGCATCATGTGCGTGTGCATGTATGTCTGGAATCTCGTTTGTTCGTCTACGTATTGTAATGGGTTTTCTGACCCCATCAGCGCTACCTGCATGTCGGACCATCGCTTGAAATCCTCAAGGTCTTCAGAAGGTACGCCAAGCATCCCGGCGATAATAATGACCGGCAATGGGAACGCCAGATCGTCATGAAGATCAAACTCCGGTTCCCCGGCCAAGATATCATCGATCAGCCGATTTGCTAACGGCACAACTAGGGGGCGAAGAGCTGCTACTGCTTTGGGTGTAAATGCAGGCTGTATCAGCTTTCGATATTGGGTATGTTGTGGTGGATCACACAGCATACCCGCAGGTTCTGTGAAACGCGGCCCCTGCCCAAAGTGGCTACTGAAAGTTTCAATGTCCCGCAGGGCATATTCCACATCTGCGTAGCGCGACAAGGTATAAAAAGGAGGTTCAAATTTATCGCAGTGATGGACCGGACATTCATCCAACAGATACTGGTGACCCTTGGCGGGGTCTGTCATCACCTCTGGGTCAAAAGGGCTCCAATTCATCAAACTCTCCATTCTTTGATAGGGGTTCAGGCCCCTAGAATCGCGGCTTTCATATTGTAATGCAATTTTCAGTATTTTCTGTACTCTACTACAATAATAACATTGCCCTGAAATAGTCCAAGGAGATACATTGTGAGCGAACAAAAAACCCCTAATCACGAACTCAGCGCCATGAATTGCCCGCATTCACTGGAAGAAGTTGATCTGTTCTCACCGGGCGCGCAGGAACACTGGTATGAAGCCTACGACATTCTTCATGAACAGGCGCCGGTGCACCGCATTCCGGGCGAAGGATTCGAACCCGGCACGGATGCTTTTATTCTGTCAAAGCATGAAGACATTGCGAACGTCGTCAGGGATCAGGACAGGTACCTGGTCGTCGGAAGCCTAGCCCTACAGCAACTTATAGCCTCTGGAGAAGACCTGTTCGAGATGCCCAACATAGGCGCCCTATTCGCGTCCATGGCCTCACTTAGGCCTAACCCTGAACTCTGGAGGGCTCATCGACAAGAGCTCACAGACCCTTGGGTAGGTCCAGGCGCAGGTAGGAACCAATCTATGGTAGATCAAGTCGTCAACGAATGGATCGACCAATGGATTGATGCGGGCCAAGTCGAGTGGATCTCCCAGTTCGCCCAACCAGTACCACAAACCGTCATGGCTAATATCCTAGGATGGCCGACTGAAGACCTAAAACTCTTGAAATATTACGGGGACGGAACGGTAAAACCGTTCGTTTATGGTTCCAAGCACAACAACATACTGCCGGCAGAAGAGACTAAAACTCAATTCGAAGTCCTTGATGAATTCAGACAGTACACGGCTGACCTCATCAAGGAAAAGCGAAAGAATCCAACCGAAGACATGATCAGTTTTCTGACAGAAGTCGAGTATTCACCCCTAAAACGAAAACTTCACGATCTGGAGATCAATGGCATCGTCTACGCCATGATCATCGGCGGCTTAGAAACCACACAGTATGCAATCTCTGAACAGATTCAGCTACTTATCGAACGTCCGAAGATCTGGGATGAAATTAAAGCGGATCGCAGCAAGTTGCGCGCCTTTACAGAAGAGGGGATGCGACTGAGATCACCAACACAAGGACTCTCGACACGAATCACCAGCCAGGACGAGGTGTTTCAGGGCGTGAAGGTACCCAAGGGTTCCTACCTTCACCTCAGGTGGGCAGCCGCTAATATAGACCCGCAGGAATGGGATCAGCCGCTGGACCTAAAGCTGGATCGTAAGGCCGGAACCCGACACCTGACATTTTCTCAGGGAGCGCGGGTCTGCCCCGGTGCGAGTCTGTCCAGGCTTGAACAAATGAGCACGTGGAAGGCAATTTTTGACCGCATCGATGGTTTCGAATACGCCGAGAACAACACATTTCAGCATCAACCCGGTATTATGCTTGGCACGCTTGAACTTAACCTCATTTTTAAAAAAACCTGATAGCGAGTTTATCTATGCCACAAGAACACCCTTTCGTCTTTCATCTGGTACAGGCGACACTTTGGGACCAGAACATCGCGATCGACGGTACCTACTACCCCCCGACCTATGAAGTCGACGGATTCACTCACGGCACCTCCAATCCGCAGAAACTATTAAACGTAGCCAACCATTTTTATCCGGAAGTGCCGGGACACTGGTACTGTCTTCGCATGACAGTGGCAAGCCTGAAAGCTTCAGGCGTTGAAACAGTTTATGAAGGGACCGCACCGGTTGGTGATATCCAACCGGATTTTGACGGCGCTGGAGATGAACTGTTCCCGCACATACATGGTGGCCTGAAGCCCTCCGCAGTGCTTGGAGCGCACAAGGTCAACCGCGCAGACGACGGGACGTTTTTAAGCATAGAGGGCATTACTGGTTAATGGCCGTTCCAGACATCTTAATTACTGACGTCTGGCGGCCGCTCAAGGTAAACGCGTTAAAGCTAGTCGCTTGAATTCTCGATCAGCATCGCAAGGCCCTGCCCAGCGCCCAGACACATGGAAAGAATTGCGTAACGGCCGCCAGTTTCTTTCAGGTGCTGAACACCGTTCATGGCCATTCTTAGACCGGTCACTCCCGGCGGGTGGCCAACCGATATCCCACCGCCATAAAGATTATGCTTATTTCTGGGAATGCCAAGCTGCGCTTCTACGTGAAGGTTCACCACCGCAAAGGCCTCATTAACTTCGAAGTAATCTATTTCTGGAATCGTCAAACCTGTTCTTGCTAATAGTTTTTCAATCGCAGGAACCGGGCCATGCCCCATTAGCCTGGGCGGCACACCCACCACAGTCCAGTCCACGACCCGAGCCTCCGGCATAACGCCATTCGCTAGCATCGATTCCCGCGTCCCTACCAACATTGCACCGGCACCATCAGTCACCCCGGACGAGTTACCCGCGGTGACCTTCCCCCCTTCCTGAAATGCCGGGCGAAGTTTCGCGAGCCGCTCCGTTGTAATACCTTCGCGTGGCGATTCATCCGTATCGAAAACACGCGTGGATCGACCTTCAGGCACGTCTACTGCCACAATCTGTTTGGCTAAAAACCCTGACTTAATAGCAGCAAGTGCCCTCGCCTGACTACTAACCGCATAGTCGTCCATGGGCGCCCTTTCGTACTGATACTTTTCAGTCAGGTTCTCTGCAGTATCGCCCATATATTCAAGGCTGAACGGGCAGCGATAACACCACTCCAATACATCTTCCAACTGTTGATTACCGCGCGGATTCCCCCATCGCGAAGTGGTTACCGCAAAGGGTACCCGACTAAACATTTCCGCACCCGCCGCCAAAGCTAATTGGCTTTGGCCCGTTTCAATCTGCTGGCCGGCAGAAATAATTGCCTGCAATCCTGAGGCGCAAGCCCTTGATACATCCAGGGCGGCCGCCTCTTCTGGCAGCCCACTTTTTATCCCTACTACCCTAGCCGCAAAGAGTGAATCCTTGTCAGTCGGACAGGTCGTCGCGAACACAATGTGGTCTATCGCACTGGGACTAGCGCCAGATTTCTCAATACAGGCTCGGGCGACATGTGACGCCAACTCAGTGAACTCAACGTCTTTCAACGAGCCGCCAAAATTACCGAGCGCCGACCGGGTTCCCGAAGAAAGATAAACGCCCGACATACTAGAGACCGCCGTTAATTTTAATGTCCTGACCGGTCATCCAACTGGATGCTCCAGATGCCAAATAAACACACGCGGGCGCAATGTCTTCCGGCATCCCAATTCGGCCGAGCGGAATACCAAACTGTTTACCCATATTGGGAATGTCCTCTTCTGTCAGTTTGGTAAACTCTAGAAAAACTTCAGTAGGAATCGGGCCTGGCGATACGGAATTTACCCGAATACCCAATGGCGCCATTTCTGCAGCAAGGGTTTGAGTCAGATTATTAACGCCACTTTTCGCGACTGCATAAGGGCCGTTGAAGGGCGATGCTTTGTTACCAGCCTGAGATGAAATATTGATGATGGTACCCCCACCATTGTCCTTCATGTAATTACCCGCGGCCTGGGCACCAGTCCATACTGCTTTCAAGTTAAGGTTCATTTGGAAATCCCACTGCTTCTCTGGCATCTCAAGCAGCGTTCTTGGTACACGGTCGTCCGCGCCACCTGCATTGCTGACCCACGAGGTTAATCCCCCCATCTCTTTAAAGGTCTGGTCGGCAAGTGCCTGGACCTGTTCGATTTCCATCATATCCGTCGTGATGGCCAGCGCACGCCTGCCCAGCGCCCGTACCTTTTCGGCAACGGCTTCAATTTCGTTCGTTCGCCTGGCAGCGACAACAATATCGGCACCAGCTTCTGCCATGCCAAGCGCTATGGCTTCCCCAATACCACGACCGCCGCCGGTAACAACGACAACCTGCCCATCAAGCCTAAATTGATTCAAAATACTCATACTTATTCCTTTATTTATCCTGTCATTCGTTTGTGTAACGGCGGTTGATCGCCGATGGTGATTTCTTCCCCTACCCAGGCACCAAAATTCTCGCCCGTTCGACCGCTGGCTATAATATCCATCATCTGGCTGGCGATGTCTTCCGGCTTCATCACAACAGCGGCCATTTCCTCTGGAAGTTCGTTAGTTGGAAATAAACCCCTCAGCATTGGTGTGTCTGTAGCACCCATGCACATGCCATTAACTTTCACGTTGTCCTTCTCCAGATACTCTGCCCAGGCATCTGTAAAGCCATTCAGCGCCCACTTCGACGCATTGTACAGGTCTGTATCCGGCTGGTTAGTACCATCACTCTTTGCCGGCATTACATAGTAAGTCGACACATTGATGATATGGCCACCGTCTTTTTGAAGGAACGGTACAACCGCCCGAGAGAGCATCATGACACCCTTGAGATTAGTATCCATGATGTAGTCCCAATCATCGATCGCCTGTTGCCATGTACTGTCGACGGGTGTCTTTTTCCAGGTACCAGCATTGTTAACCAGTATCGCTATTGCGCCCATATCAGATGCCTTCGCGACAACGCTTTCGACATCCTCACGTTTTGAAACATCCGCTATCAGTGCGGTAACGCCAGGCACATCAAAAACTTCTTTTTTTACATCAAAACCAAGAACCTTGTAACCCTCTGCCGCAAGCCGAATAGCAAATGCCCGCCCAAGGCCCTGCGCCGCGCCGCTCACAATCGCTACTTTTCCTGAAAGGCTCATGATGACTCTCCTAAGCGTACCTGCTCTGGAACGACATAAACATGGTCATGTGCAGGTTCCAATTTAACAGGCCGTCCAATGCAGAAGTTAACGTTCTGTGCATTTCGTCCTGAAGGGCCTTCTTCCAACATATCAATCATTGCCTGGGCATTGTCTTCAGCCCGCATCCAACTTGCAACTTCCTCTTCTGACGGGTCAAAGTTGTGAAAACTCCGCAGCATATGTGAATCAGTTGCGCCCATACAAAAAGCGTTGACCCTAATATTGTGCGGAGCAAGCGCTTTTGC
>JABIVN010000536.1 GCA_018667205.1 Gammaproteobacteria bacterium
CAACTGAATAAAGAGCTCCGTCGCGGCAAAAAGAATCCGCCGCCATTTTCCTCTCTGCTTATCGTCTTCTTCTGGCCACAAGAAGCCTGCTAGTTCGTCGCTAAATGATCTGAAAGTTAAAGTCTTCATATTGACCATTAAAGTTTATTTGGTCATTCACACAAAAGAAC
This sequence comes from Gammaproteobacteria bacterium, assembly GCA_018667205.1. Lineage (GTDB taxonomy): Bacteria > Pseudomonadota > Gammaproteobacteria > Pseudomonadales > Azotimanducaceae > UBA9659. The sequence goes on from JABIVN010000536.1 coordinate 171, forward strand.
GATCGCGGTAATCTGACGACCCAAACGTTTAATTATTCGGAACAGCTGTGTCTCTGTTAAGCCTAATTCTCTACATTTCACTGCAGATTCTCTTTATTACCCTCGCGATAATTAGCTCGATTTATGTCGGCTACTGTCAAATAGGGGTGAGTAAAAAGCTGGGCGCATCCATGACAGCCATAGAAGTAATCAATGGCCGTTGAAGCACGCCGATCTTCGGTATCGCCGCAGCATTCGACCGACCCAAAAAGACGCTATTTCCTTGGGAAGCTACCTATCGGGGGAGTTCTTGCACACGTCTTGCATAGTTTTACGCACATCCGCTTCGGATAGATACAATGTTACGTGCTTGGGCGAGGTTGCATCTTGATGATATGACGATTAGTTTAAGGCAAATGATTTTCTAACCGAGAAACGTAAAGTGTTTATCCACAGAGGTATCTTATGAAAGCTACAAACTTTGACTTTGATCCGGACGCACTCGGCCGAAAATACCAAGAAGAAAGAGACAAACGCGTCAGGGTTGACGGTAACGATCAATACCAAGAGGTCACAGGTGAGTTCGCCTACTTCGTTGAAGACCCCTACATTGCCAAAGAACTTCAGCGAGATGCCATTAGAGAGGAAGTAGAGGTCGTTATTATTGGCGGGGGGTTTGGCGGTATGCTCGCCGCGGCGAGACTCAGAGAAGTTGGCATCGACGATTTCAAAATTATTGAGAAAGGCGGCGACTTCGGCGGCACTTGGTACTGGAACCGTTATCCCGGTGCATCCTGTGACATAGAGTCTTATGTCTACTTCCCGCTGCTGGAAAAAACAGGTTTTGTGCCGAAACAAAAGTATACCAATGCCTCAGAAACACTCGAGTACTGCGATGTGATCGCTAAGCAATACAAGTTGCATGACAGCGCACTACTCCAGACTGAGGTGACTGCCACCGATTGGGATGAGACCCTGGGGCGATGGATTGTATCGACCAACCGTCAAGATACGATTAAAGCGCGCTATGTCGTTCATTCTAACGGCCCATTAAACAGACCTAAGCTACCGGCAATAAAAGGCATCAGCGACTTTAAAGGTCATACCTTTCATACTAGCAGATGGGATTATGACTATACCGGTGGAAACGCGTTCGGCGGCTTAGTCGGCCTGAAAAACAAACGTGTTGCCGTCATAGGCACCGGAGCGACCGCCGTGCAATGCGTTCCGCACTTAGGCGCGTCCGCAGAGCATCTTTACGTATTCCAACGCACTCCATCATCGATCGACGAACGGAATAACACACCGACCGACCCAAACTGGATGAAGACCCAAACCGAGGGTTGGCAAAACGAACGGCGACGCAACTTTGAATCAATAATGAGCGGTGCACCGGTAAAGGAGGATCTAGTCTCCGATGGTTGGACCGACGCGTTTAGACTGCTGTTCGGCAATCTAAAAGATAAGGCTCCCTCTAAACTTAGAGTAGCGATGTGGGCACTTACGTCTGTCGTATCGGGAGAGCGCTACAAGGTTGGCTTTAGGCAATATTTAACCAACAAAGTAACCGACTTCATGGACCTCGCCAGGTCGATGGAGTTAGCCGACTACGAGAAGATGGAAGGCGTGCGCGCCCGAGCAGACCGACTTGTTAACGATGAGAAAACAGCAGAAGCCCTGAAGCCGTACTATCGGCAGTTTTGCAAGCGTCCTTGCTTCCATGATGAGTACTTACCCACTTTCAATTTATCAAACGTCACCTTGGTGAATACCGATGGTAAGGGCGTCGATCAAATCACCTCTGAAGGGATTGTCTTTGAAGGGAAGGAATACAAGGTTGATTGTATTATCTTTGCCACCGGCTTCGAAGTGGGTACTGATTATTCACGAAGAGCGGGGTACCAGGTGAATGGTGTTAAGGGAAAATCGATTTCTGAAAAATGGGCAGATGGATTATCCACCTTTCACGGCATGCACACGCGAGGATTTCCAAACGCATTTTTCTTTGGCCCTGCTCAATCAGCGTTCACCGCCACCTATACCTACTCACTCGATGAGCAGAGCGTTCACCTTGCGCACATTTTGACTGTGGCGGCAAAGAAAGGCGCGAATCGAATAGAAGCCAGTGATGCCGCCGAAAAAAAGTGGGTTCAAACAATCATTCAAAAGGCGCGATTAACGGCCGACTTCCAACAAAAGTGTACACCCGGCTATTACAACAACGAAGGTAAGGTAAATGCCAAACCGCAAAACAACACCTACGGTGGGGGGCCAATTGAATTTTTTGCCCTGATGAAAAAATGGCGTTCAAACGACAACTTGAAAGGCTTGGAACTTCGTTAAAAACCTAACGCGCTAAACAGAGCCACTCTAGGCGCCCGTTCACTTAAAATGGCACAGGCAACTAAAAAATGCTGGCGACTAAAACAAGCAGGCAACCGGCTGATTCGATACTCAAACTTTCGCTCGAAAGTCCTGTTGTAAATCCCACCCTCCGTGAATTTGATACATATCTCTTCAGGAAACCTCCAACATGCTAAGCGCAACCGAGTTCTACCCTACTGGCACACTACTCAACACCGTATTATGGATCGAAGCCGTTATCTATCTCGGAATTGGTGCCTATGAGCTTTTTGACGATTTCTTTGAAAAACCAAAGCCTTGGATGCGCCTGAATGATCGTATGAATGGTTGGATCATGTTTCAGCACAAGGTGGGGCATAAGATGCACGCGGGCTTGTGTTTCCTACTAGGCTTTGTTGCTTTAAATGGTGCTATTGAAGGCATGGTCACGCGGTTTGAGTTGGAGCTTATTTTCATCAGTTTTGCGGTCATCATGCCGGTGCTGTGGTCAACCTTTCTGCCGGGCAAACTCGGTGTCATTGTCATACTCACCAAACCGGAATTCTGGTTGCAGAGCATCATGTTTGTGTATTTCAGCGACTTGATTCGTCTGGAAATTCTGCTGCTGTGTATTGGATTGAACCTATGGGGCGTTATCGTGTATTTCCTACATACACGGAAGAACTATTTTTCGCCATATACTTACCAATCACTACGAAGGGATGCTGCTGAGGCTGAAGGAGAGGCGCGCGTCAAACAATTAGATAGAGTCGCGATGTATAACGACAAGGAAACGTCGACAACACAAGAATAATCCTGTTTCACACTCTTCGATTTGAACAAGATAGGATGTCTTCAAGGCAACAATCACTTTGCCGTTACTATCCAGTGACAACCGGTAGCTGATTAACGAGCCAATGATGCTGTCCATGACATTTTCATTAAACCTGGCACTTGGTCATCAGACCTGGCACTTGGTCCTGACCCCTAAGATTTGACAGCACAAAAAATATCAGTATTCTCACCGCTGTGAAAAATCCCTTTTCCCTCAATATATCTGCGCTGGTCCTAAGCCTCTTGCTGAGCCTGCCGGGCTTGGTGTTTGCTGATCACTCGCACGGGACGACGACCGAGGAAATCAATTGTGACCTCTGTAGTCACATCGGGGTCGCTTTACCCGATGAGAAAACAAGTGTCAGAATCGAGACAACGAAGCGACAAAAAATCGTAGCGAAGGCATCGTTTTCGCCCCTAAAGACTCGACTGCTTCGCCCACACCAAAGAGCCCCACCGCCCCTCCGCTAACTAATATCAATTGCGCTTCCTTAGCTGAGAGACAATGGGCATCTATAAACCCTTGTTCGGTCAGCCGTTCATTCGTGAACCTGCCGAAAACTCTCTCGTGCTACTTGACGCGCTCAGCCAAATTTAGCAGAGACGTTTATGAACACCTCAAAATCCATATTTTTATCAGTTACCACTTTTTGTTACACCGGCTTAGCTTTAGCCGATGACCGTCAGCAAGACCACCACGAGTCTCATTTTTACGAGGATGAAATTGTTGTCAGCGCACCTTTTCAAGGGTCTGAGGCCGAAACGGCCTTACCCATAAACCTGCTGACAGGAGAAATGCTTCAGCGCCAAGTCGAAGGTGAGATAGGCGCGACTTTAAGAAACCAAATTGGCATACACAACACCAGCTTTGGTCCTAGTGTAGGTCAAGCGGTTATTCGCGGCCAATCAGGCAACAGAGTTCAGATCCTTCAAAATAGCGTTAACAATATCGATGCTTCGTCTGTAAGCCCCGACCATACGAATGGTGTTGAGCCTGCGTTAGCCTCTCGCATAGAAGTCATCAGAGGACCCGCTACCCTGCTTTATGGGAATGGCGCTATAGGAGGCATTGTTAACGTTATCGACGAACGGATTATAGAAGCCACCATAGAAAGGCCTGAGTTTATTATTGAACAACGTCATGACACCGTTAATGAAGGTAACTCAACAGTAGCAAAATTCAACGGCTCTTTTGGCTCGGTCAATCTTCACTTAGACGCCTTTAGCAGCGATAACAACGATGTAGAAGTAAAAGGCTTTGCGATCGATGAAGCAGCGCTTGAACTTCTGGAAGACGCGCATGAAGGCGAGGGCCACGACGACGGGGAGCACGAGGAAGAAGAAATCACTAACTCAAAAGGCTATATCGCGAACTCTGACGCTGAGTCCAAGGGTTATACAGCAGGCACGTCCATTTCGGGTGATAAAGGTTTCATCGGTTTTTCTGTGTCATCAATGGATAACAACTACGGGTTACCAGGAGGCACCCACGGCCACCATGAGGAGGAACACGGCGAGGATCATGATGAGGAGCATGGCGAGGAGCATGGCGAGGAGCATGATGAGGAGCATGGCGAGGAAGAAGGCGAAGAGTTCGTACGAATAGACATGGAACAAACCCGCTACGATATTAGAGGCGAATATCGACCTGACGGTGGTTTTGTAGAGCGCTTGCAGGCGAGCGTCAACTATACCGATTACGAGCACTCAGAGCTTGAGATAGAACCTGACGGGACCTCTGTCATAGGTACGCAGTTTAGCAACGAGGGTTATGCAGGTCGCGTTACGATTAACCACGCGCCGATAGGCCGGTTGAATGGAATCTGGGGCGCCCAATTTTCGAACACGGAGTTCAGCGCCAGCGGCGAAGAGGCCTTCATCCCCAAAACTGACAGCACCGGGATTGCAATATTTGCCATTGAACGTTTGAAGGCAGCGGGCATGCATTGGGAGTTTGGCTACCGTTATGAGTCAAGAGAAACAGATCCTGGTGGAAGTTGCGACCGCGATGAAGACACTAGGAGTCTTTCAGCCAGTGTTCTCTATGACCTCAATAAAGATAGCAATATCATGATTAGCCTGTCGAGTTCTCAAAGAGCACCGACCTTGGAGGAACGTTACTCTAACGTCAAAGCCAATGGCTGTGCTGCACCTTCGGATCCGGAAGAATTTGTGGCGCATGCAGCGACTGGACTGCTAGAAGTTGGCGATCCAGATCTTGGCAAAGAAGAGGCAACAAATATTGAACTCGGGTTTCGTCAGCATAACGGCCCTATCACTGGGGAATTTAGCGTTTTTTACAACGAGATTAAGGATTTCATCTATCTTGAGGACATTGGCGAATTCGAAGAACAAACCATCGCGTCTTATGTCGCTAAGGACGCCACGTTCTATGGAGCCGAAGGTCGGCTGACCTTTCAGGCGTTCCAAAGCGAACGCGGCGAGTTGGATATTTCCTTTCAAGGTGACCTAGTAAAAGCAGACTTAGACGATCGAGGCGATGTCCCGAGAATTCCACCCGCCCGTTTTGGTGTCGGTTTCTCTTGGCATGCACCTGCTTGGTCAGCGGACCTGAAGATAACAAAAGTCCTGGATCAGAAGGACACGGGGATTGGGGAACTTAGAACAGACGGTTATACAATGCTTGACGCCTATGCTGACTACCATTTCAACCTGGGCAGCAGTGAACTGTTGATTTTTGCCAAGGGCAGCAACCTTCTGGATGAGGAAGTCAGAAACCACACATCGTTTTTAAAGAACTTCGCTCCAGAACCCGGTAGGGGTTTTCGTGTAGGCGTTCGATACACTTACTAACGGTGTTGATCTAATTTTACTGCGGTTCATGGATAACCCCTTACAAAGGGCTATCGAGAGAAACTGGGCAAAAAGGAGTCAAAGGGCGAGTGGTTATTTTAACCAACCGCCCTTTTGGCTGAGCTCACCCTGTGACTCAAGGCCTTAGTCTGCCACCAGAGCTGTTTTCAAAAGATCAAAAAAGAACAAGAAACTTGCCCGTTAACCGGATTACTTTTTTAAAGGCATGCAACCCGCTAGTAAAAACTCGCAACCCGCTCGATGCTCCAAAGCCCGGGTCCCAATGACGGCCTAAGGAAGGACTGGACGGCCACACACAGGCCAATTAACGGGTAACCGCTTTACTAATTCCCTGATAGAAACGACCAGAAGGACAAACAGAGGCTGTCCTGCTTTCAAACCCATGTCAGGCTTCAACAACGCCAAAGGAAAATCACTTTGGCGAAACTGCGTTGCGTACTCAGATTAGCTCTCTAAAACCCCTGTTATAGTGCTTATCTTCACGGGCTACCCCACTTAACGAATTTTGGATTTCGACACTGCGCCCCTGGACCTGGGGTGAGTCTTAACTTAATCGTTTTGCAATCTTAATCCCCTCCACTTTCTGACCCGGCTCATCAGAAGTCGCTTTCTGCGGTGCCGCTTAAGGTTCAGCAATCGTACTTCTAGATAGCAGGTCTCCTATGTTGGCACGCGTTGGTGCAGTAATATCTATTAGGTTAGTCCGCGTAACTGATTAAAGGCTGAAGCCGCCGAGCTAGCCGATCGAATTACATTGCTGCGTGACGAAGACAATCATACTGTTATTTACCCCGCTCACTTTCACAAGGCGTTTCGCAGATACCTCAGATTGGAAAGACCGTCAGTCGATCAGGATTTTCAGTTTTTAACAGCGGAGGACTTTGACTTTTTTGGATAGCGACTACCAAACTCCCTAAATTCCCGTGAAATGCAAGCGCTGCAGATGGCAGAAGAGAATCGTTATGACCGCCGGTATTCGCGAGCTCTGGCAGCATTAGACCGGTTTAATGGCTGCTGGTATTCAAAATGACCACCCATAATTTAAAGCCACGCCAGAGGCCTGCCAGAGCCACGCCAGAGGCCACGCCCGAGGCCACACCAGAGGCCACGCCAGATACGTCTCCAGGCTTTCGCCCGAAAACCCCTTCTATTGCGCCTATCCTTGGGCGCGATAGCCGATAGTGCCGACAGATTTTTCGTCGAATCGCTCCTGAACCTGTTATTCCTATTCGATAGCTGCGTATAAGTATGGCAACGAGATATCCATTCGGTAGTCCACCGTCGAATGGTTATCCGAGAATTCTTCATACCGATGATCAATGCCTAGCGACTGGAGCTTCCTGTTAAGTTGCCTAGCGCCATAGACCAGGTTGTACTGATCTTTGGAGCCACAATCTATAAATAATCCCTTTAGGCTTTTTAGGTTCTGTTGCGCCTCGGTGTGATCAACCATCCTGACAGGGTCCCAGGCAAGCCAGTTACTCCAGCGTTCCTCTATTATTTCGCAGGTGTCGTTAGTCACTGGCAGTCGAATACCATAGGGAGCGTCAGGGTCAGGGTCATAACTTGCTGCCATGGCTAGCATCATCAGATGATGAAACTCTGAGCCATGCACCTTCTTGGCCCTGTGGATTTTTTCAATGTAGGTTGAAATGTTAAAACCAACATTTGAGAGCGCACGAAGGACGCCAGGAAAGTCTCCTCGATAACACAACTCGAAGTCCAGATCTCCGGAATGACAGGCGATAGCAGCCCAGGTGTCAGCGCGACGTAAACCATGAACCAGCGATCCATAGCCACCGGACGATTTACCGAAGATAGCTCGATGGTCACGGCCTTGCCTGATTCTAAATTGATTCTCTAGCTCCGGAACCATTTCATCGCACAGAAAACCCTCCCAGTTACCCATCGCTGCTGAGTTAATGTATTGGTTGCCGCCAAGGGACGTAAAACAATCGGGAAACGCCACGATAACCGGCCCCATGGCACCGTTTGCAATTAATCTGTCTAATTGTTGTGGTACGTTTTCCTGAAAGGCTTTCCACCCAACATGACCAAAGCCGCTACCAGTGAACCCGACAATATCAACCATCAGCGGGTAGTCGTCTGTCGTTTGGTCATAACCTTCCGGCAGATATACCGCGACGCTGCGATCTGTCGGGTCTCCCAGCAGGTTGTTTTTCAGCGCTTCAGAATGGACCTCAATGACCTCAATTCTTCCTTTGGGTCTCGCAAAGGGATGTTTTGGCAATTTTTACTCCTTAATCGAATCGTTGGTGTAGTGCATCGTGTACATCAGCAAGCTGCTCAACAAGCTCTTCTACCGAGCGCGCCCCAGCTTGAAAGATAGCCGTCATATTGATCGCCATCCATTCGAAACCAAACCCCTGGATTCGTTCTGCCGCGGCAAAGATCCTATCCTTGTCGGCATAAAAACCCTTACCCGCCTCATCACGTGGCGGTGTGTCCAGCATCATCTGGAATCCAATGTGACTGGCGTCTCGACCGGCAGCTTCCGCGTACGCAAGAATCTTTGATTTTGACGCAATAACCTGTTCGTCTCGCATCTGAGAGGTCGCCAGCCAGCCATCGCCCAGTTCACCAGTCCTCTTGATCGCGGCATCTGCAGACCCGCCAATCCAGATGGGTAGTGCGCCACCCTGTGGCGGTTTCGGTTCCATAGCAATCGCTTCAAACTGGTAGAAGTCAGTATTCGCACTAACGCTTTCTTCCGACCAGTATCGTCGAAGCAACTTGATTGCTTCATCCATACGCCGGCCGCGATTGGTAAAGGTCTCCCCAAGGGCTTCGTATTCAGACTCCTGCCAGCCAACACCGACACCTAGTCTGACCCGGCCAGCTGAAAGAGTATCAAGTGTGCTGACCTGTTTTGCGGTTAGCGTGGGATTTCGCTGAGGTAGCACCAGAACCTCGGTACCAAGACCGATGCGATCCGTTGCCGCGGCAATAAACGACAACATAACGATCGCTTCCATTATTGGCATCTGCGGCGGGTACATCGGCGCTGCACGTGTGTCAGTGGGATAACCCATTACCACATGGTCAAACATGTCCAGTTGATCAAAGCCTATTTGCTCAACTGCCTGCGCTAACTTGATGACGCCCTCCGGGCCCCATTTATAACTCACGGAGGGAAACTCTACCGATAACTTCATTTCAACAATCCAGCCTGACTTAATCTTCTAGCATACCAAACTCCCAATTTGGTGATATTGTGAATTGCTATCCTCATAAAAAACCCTAAAAAAGGACATGATTATGCTGAGCCTATCCATCCCCGAACACGTAGAACCCATCCGCCAAAAAGTCCTGCATTTTATCGAGCAGGAGATTTATCCGGTCGAGGCAGAACTTTTGGCTGACAAGGTCAGCAGTCGAAGCGGAAACGTCATGAAAGGCCTCATGCAAAAGGCTAAAGACCAGGGATTATGGGCCCTGGGTCACCCGGAAGAAATCGGCGGTGGTGGCCTGCCTTTCATGGACTATGTGTTCGTGAATGAGGTGGTCGGTCGTTCAGAAATCGCCACAGTCGTCCTCGGCACCCATTCGCTGCAGGACTCGATCATGCTGCACCGATACGCAAATGATAAGTGGCGGAACAAATACCTGGAACCCCTGGTTGCCGGTGAAGTATTTCCAAGTTTTGGCATGACTGAGCCTGATGTTGCAAGTTCAGATCCGACACAGCTTCAAACTCGGGCAGAACTTGACGGTGATGAATGGGTAATAAATGGCCGGAAGTGGTTCACCTCTGGCGCTGGAAACGCTGCCTATACTACTGCTATGGTTCGAACAGAATTTGATGTCCCTGACCACGCCGCTTTCTCGATGATCGTCGTGCCGACCGACACCCCCGGATACAATATTATTCGAGACGTGAAAGTCATGGGCCAGGCAGATGGTCACTACGAGGTCGCCTATGACAACGTTCGTGTGCCCAAGGAAAACTTGCTTGGCCCCCGTGGCCAAGGATTCAAGATAGCCCAGGACAGACTTGGCCCCGGAAGAATCTTTCACTGCATGCGGTGGCTCGGCCAAGCACAGCGGGCATTCGATCTCATGTGCGACCGGGCAAATAACCGTGTTGCCTTCGGCAAAAACCTTGGTGAACACCAGCAGATACAAAAGTTTATTTTCGACACCGCTGCGGAAATCCAGGCATCAAGGCTCCTAACCCTGCATGCTGCACAAAAAATAGATCAGGGCGACGAGGCCAGGATCGAGATTGGTTTGATCAAAGTGTTCGGTGCAAAAATGCTACACAACTCCATTGACCGTGCGATACAGGTTCACGGCGCACTGGGCGTAACGGAAGATACACCGCTTGAGCGTATGTATCGGCATGCCCGATATGCTCGGATTTACGACGGCGCCGATGAAGTCCATGTCATGACCACAGCCAGACGTATTCTCCGGGTCTATAACGACGGTGCAAAATTCGACTTCGGCCTGCGGTAGGAATGCACAGGCAAGAGGCATCAGCGGTCAGGTTTTGTTTCTCTTGTTACTCGCCTTTTGCCGCCATTGCATTCTATCGGCTGCGGCGTTCTCCGCTGTTCAATGACGTGAAGTTCAACCTTATGCCTCTAAGGCCAGAGAATAACTTTACCGGGCATAGGGACAAGCCAACGGATAGCCTGTTCAAACTCACGTATATTTTCAGATGCGGCACGGCAGGCAGAGGAAGCTGGCCTGTTATGCGCAGGAAAAAGGCGAATAAATATTCTGGGAAAATGACACCTGCCTTTCCTGCACAAGGCGATCACCATCTCATGGGCGCTCTCGCTGATCATCAAGGACAGTTTGCGGGTGGTTTAGACCTCGCGGTGTTAACGACAATAACTTCCACGTCACTAACACCGCTCAGCCCTAATACATCGCGACTTCCGCTAGAGGTCCAAAGGACGATAGTACTCACGTCCCTCGCTAACGTAATCCCCCATTA
>JABIVN010000537.1 GCA_018667205.1 Gammaproteobacteria bacterium
ATCGCAGTCTTTCCTTCAAAACCTGACAGGTGGTAGGAACTGCTGGCATGCGCTATATGGTGCTCTACAGCATCGAATTCGATATCGGCCCAATTGATACCTAGCTCAACCAGGAGTTCACGAACCTTTTTGACGTTTCTTCGGTAATGCCTGTTGCCATTAAATATCGCATCCAACGCCCGATCCGGTGCGTACCAGTGACGTTTAGCGTAGTGCCATCTTGCTTTACCAAACAGGCTAATCTTTCCGAAAGGAAATGCGACAACGTCGACGTCCTTAGCTTTTAAGTTAGCTTCCTGCAGAACATAGCGTGCCGCGTGCAGAGGCATGGCGTTCTTTGCGTGTTTTTGACGAGTAAATCGCTCTTCCTCAGCGGCAGCGATAAGCTCACCATCAACGTAAATAGCGGCAGAGGGATCATGTGTCAGCGCACCGGACAAACCAAGAACAACTAGAGACAAAGTGAATGCTCAATATGACTTAAGTCGCCCATTCTAGGGAAAGTCCGAGTAAAAGTCCGGTTAACTATCGGCGGAAGCGGTAGAGTTTTAGCCTAGAAGGTCAGTGAACCTTTGTTCGACCTGTGGGATAGATTTCCAATTCCTCATAAATCGGGCGATATCTTTCTTCTTTGCGCGATCTCTATCAGCTTGATTGGCGTGTTCTTTCATAGAATCCAGATCAATGATCACCGGGCCATTGTTACCGAGCAGAAAATTGCTTGCCTTCAGGTCACCGTGAGAAACCCCTGCGGCTGCCAGTCTTTTTATAATTCTGACGATAGACGCCATTTCCGGAACCGGGTTTTCCTTCTCTGGCAATACGGTCGCATCAGGCCCTTCGATATACTCCGTGATGAAGTAGGCGCCTCGCCTTAGCGGCCCAAAGCGCTCCTCGATCATCGCCACCGGCTTAACTGTGCTGATACCAAGAAATTCCAGGCGATTAACATTAGTCCATGAAATCCAGGCCCGACTCTTCCGAAAAGCACGACTGATACCATGACCTACCCCTTTGATATTGTAACGTTTCACCACCAGCGGGCCAGATGGACCATTCACCCGGACGACCGTCGCAGAGTTGCCATCTTTTAGCAGCTCGCCGGATTGCATTCGTTCATCAATTCGGCTTAGAAGCTCTCTCATTGCGGGTGAATCATATTCACGTTCACAGACTGAGAATCGATTGAACGAATGCTCACAACTGAACCGGGTACACTCGCGAAACGCTTTGCTAATGTGATCTTTTTTTCGCCCAGATCTTTTGACCTCAATGAGCGCAGACACGCGCAGGTACCTGCTTTCATCTAAAGGCCAAGCGCGCAGTTGTCGATACTGCTCAAGCGAGGCAACCACAAGATGATCGTAGCATGCGTGAAACTGAGCAAAGAAAAGCGCGATGTTTTCCAAGCTTTTGCGCTCGCCCAGAGGGCCCTTTCCATGCCGGGTGACATCTCCGCCATCTATCGTATATATCAGACCCGAACGAAACAGGAAGTTTTCCGGGTGAATGTCATTTTGCACCACGCCGGCTTCATGCAGCGCAACCAGCGCGGGAACCACGTTGCTGATCAATCGAAGCCGTTGGTCATCATTTTCAGATTGTTTCCACACCTCCAACAGATTTTTTGCGTCAGCAATAAATTCAAAGCCGAGCACATGAACCCTCACCGACTCCTTCAAGGTCTGCCATTCAAGCAACGCAGTCAACACCCCAGTGTCTTCAATAGCGGCTGCACCCACAGCTTCTCGTTTCGCGTATCGTTTGGAATGACGACCAATAAAGACCTTGACCAGATACTGCTGACCATCAACCTCGGCGACCGCAACGATTCTCTTCCGGGGCAGCAGACGAAGAATTTTCTGCACTGTCATCTCAGCTTCTTCGCCGTTTGCTCGGATGATCGAAAGAACAAACGGTGCTTCAATGTTCCAACCCGCCTGAACCAGTGAATCTACATCAAATTTGTTCATTTCCACTATTCGCGCCCCTCAAAAAAACAGAGTACGCGGTAAATCTCCTTCTTGTCATTGGCACTTAATCGAGTTTTCCCCTTGTATGCCAGGTAAAAGCGCAACCGTTCCATTTGGCTTAGCTGCTTTTTAGCGATTTTATCCAGACACGCTAAATCCTTAATTCTACCCCGAACCAGAAATGGCCAGGGCATCTTTCGCCCAAGTGGGCAATCTATAAAATGGACCGTGGGCGCATCTGTTACGTTAACCAAAAGATTACGCCATTTCAGATCGTTGTGAACAAACCTAAAAGCGTGCATTTTCCGAACCGCCCTAGCGAGTCGGTCAATGATCTGCAAACGCCACTGACGATCAGCCAGCAAGGAATGTCGGTTCTCCGCCAATGTCGCAAGGTCTAAGGTTCCTTCCACTTCTTTGGTAATGAGCGTGCCGCGATAGCGCTCGCCCATACCCGACTCCCCATAGGCCACCAGGTCGGCCGCGGGTAATCCCATCGCAACGAACGCCTGAAGGTTTTCCCATTCGGCGCGGGTTCTGCTTCGGCCAATAAACCGCCTGAGCCACCTCCCCCTTCGGGTGTATGTCTTGATGTAGTAGTAGTTATCACCCTTCTGACACCTCACCAGCCGACTCATCCAGTTACCGTTGATTTCTTCTCCCGGGGCACTCACGGCGGCATGGAGATCGGGAAAAATGTCGCGGACTTCTTCTTTGACAACCCAGGAAGACATCAGCGCGCCAGTAATCTTGTAACGTTATTTGGCAGCGAATCATGATCCTGGCGCCACAGTTTTATCGCCCGCGCAATAACGTCGTCCCAGAACTCAGGATCCGTTACCAACACTTCCCGCAAGGGACTGCCGCTGTATACCCGCACAAAACGCAAGAGGTCCCTTTTGGTAAGATTTTTTTCAAATGCCGAGAACAGCAGGCTTCCCAGATCTTTTACGATCCATCGCCTGGGTACATTTTGCCTAATTTGAGCCCTATGGAGGTCAATCAAATGCAGTACGGGCGGTGCACCTGGGGCGTCGTCTCTATCCTCTACAAGGGGTAGGTCCAGTAAAAAGTGGCATAGATAGAAGTCCCTATGGTTAATGCCAGCCTGGTGCATTTTCCTCGCCATGGTGGCTACCTCGGCGATAAGCTTTCGCTTTAAATCAGACTCAGTGGTCTCAAAATCTTCCAGGGTAACTTTAGATTCCAGTGATTCGGTCAGAATAGCGGACTGCCTGGTAGCTGGGTTCAAACCACGCTCACAGAATAGCACCGGTGTCATAGAGCGGACACCGGCGTTCCTTAAAGCGCACAGCGCCAACCACTCATTGCGGGCGCCAAGCACGGGCAGGCGACCCTGCATCAAGTTTTTAAGTATCTCTACCCAGCCGACCCCATGGTGAATTTTCGCAAAATACGCGGCAGTACCAATCCGAACCTTAATGGTTCGGCGGTCATCTATCTTGCGAAAGACTTCACCGCGTAATTGATCAACGAGCGTAAACAGGTCTTCATTATCCGTGTCACCCTCGAAGTAGTCTTTGAGATGGTCCGAGAGAAAGTTGGTTAGCATGCTGGTCGTTTCATTCTGAACAAATATAATCTGCCGCAAGCTTCGGCATATCATAAATATCGGCTACCGCCGCGAACGCAATCCCGTTGGCAGACCAGTCGGAATATCCTAGTTTGGTCATCATGCTCTCAAGCATGGCATTGAATGTTTCCTGCTGAAAGGGCGCAGGTATTAGTCGGCCGGCATCGGCCTGCTCAATGTAGGGCGCATAACCACAGATATCAGTCGCTATCACGGGTAGCCCCGCTACGATCGCTTCAAGCAACACCGTGCCAGTGTTTTCCACATAGGCCGGATGGACAAGCAAATCTGCCCCCATTAGAAACCGAGGTACATCATCGCGGCCTTTCTATATTGTCACTTGACCAGCGAGGCCAAGCTTCAGAGCCATACGACTGAATGCGCTAGGGTTATCCTGGCCAATGGCAATCAGCCGGGTACGATCAAGAATCGCCTGAGGCAGTGCACTCATCGCGATCAGAATTCGGTCCAAGCCTTTTGTAATAAAACCCGAGCCAATCATCAACAGTAGAATTTCATCATCATCAAGGTCCATCTCGCGACGAAAGTCTTCCCTAATATCGACACGGTTAGCAGGCGCTATTCGGTCACGCGCAATACCAGGTGATAGCAGATGGATCCGTTCGGTCCGAGTACCGTAATATCGCTGGAACAGCGGGACCTGAACCGAAGAGATCATCAGAACCTCAGTCTTCGAGTCTCGGCTGAACACTGATTCTTCAAATTCGGAAAACAGCTCATAGCGAGGCGTACGTCGATAAGCCCAACTTCGCTGATGCTGGGCCTTGTCCTCGTAGCAACTATCCGCAGCATAATAAACGTCCAGACCCGGCATTTTATTGAATCCTACCAGCCGCTCAACAGCACACTTTTCTAGGTCGGAACAAACCCAGGCGTGATATTTTCTATATCTACTATGGTTAGTCACGGCTGAAACTGGAACGACAATGACCTCAAACCCGGCTGGTATATCGCCTTCCCACTCCAGGGTATAGATCTTAATATTGAAGCCCCGGGTCTGGGTCTCGAGAGCGATTCTGAGAAAATCCCTTTGAAGCCCACCGTAAGGAAAATATTTGAACAGGCAAAAAGCGATGGTTTTTCGCAAACTCGCTTCGTTGTTTCGGAGTCCGACCTGCTCAATCGTCTGACTTGCATTCTGATGAAGCGAGTAGATACTCGCTGACTCAGCAAACCGTCTACCCTTTTCAACCCAGGCAGACCGGTTCTTGTCTCGCAACATGCTGCCGAGCTTTTTATTCAGCACTTTTTGCTCAAATGGCATGGGTATCACCGCGCCCATGTCCGAGTCTGTTATGTAGTGAGCATAACCGCAATTTTCCGTCGTCAGGACAGGTAAGCCCGCCACAACCGCTTCAAGCAATACAATGCCTGCTGCTTCATCCAGCGCAGGCAGGATCAACAGGTCAGCTGCGAACATAAAATCTGGTATGTCATCTTGACCGGACAGAATCGTAACGTTTTGAGTAATGCCAAGCAAAAAGATTAAATGCTTGAACCGCACAGGGTTATCTTCGCCAATTACGAAAAACCTGACTTTCCTACGCTCAACCCGTGGCAGAGCCCTGACAGAATACAAAGCCCGAGCGAGCCCTTTTTTGACGAAGCCCGAACCGACCATGAGTAACATCTTTTCGTCGTCATTGAGTCCTAGCTCTGCGCGTTTGACTCGCCTGCGCTGTGCCACATCATCCGGCGCCACACGATCCCGTGAGATCCCCGGAGGCAGAAACTGTATACGACCCTCCTGCGTCTGGTAATGGCGGTCAAAAAAAGGCTTCTGGACTTTGGAGATCATCAGAATCTGGGTTTTGCTCGCTCTCCCAAATACTGCTTTTTCGTAACGGGAGAAGTGTCGGTATCTGGGTAACAACCGGTAGATCCAGCTACGCTGGGAATTGGCCTTCTCTTCGTAACAAGAGTCGGCGGCATAGTAGACATCTAGGCCTGGCATTTTATTAATACCCACCACCACGTCTACCGGATCAAGGCTTAGGTTTTCCTGAACCCAATCACTGAATCGCTCATAAAGCGAATGATTGGTGATCGCGCTAACGGGAACGATCATCACATTTACCCCCACCGGAACGTCTCCCTGCCAGCCGAGGGTGTACACCCTAATCTGATGACCCTGTTGTTGACAGCTCAGCGCAATCTTCAAAAAGTCTCTCTGCAAGCCGCCGTACGGAAAGTACTTGTACAGGCAAAATGCCAGCTTCAGTCGAGTTTTGCTTCCTTGCTGCGTAACCGCAGTTGTAACGCTTGCCACACTAACTCCGGAGAGGTTTGTTCAAAGCAGAGAGGATAAATATTACTTGAATCGCGAGGCTTCTGGAACTGGCATTCTCTTTTTCTACAGGGAATACAAGGTAAGTGATCACTTGCTATTATCTGGCTTTGACGCCCAAGGATGCCCGTCAATCCAGGACTGGTGGAGCCATACAGGCCAACGACCGGAACACCCAGCGCTGGGGCCAAATGACCCAGCCCCGTATCAACGGCTACCGCACCCGCACAGCGCTGCATCTCTGACATCAGGTCCCCAAGGGGGAGGCGATCGAGGAGGCCTAGCCGCCCTCCAAGAATTCTTGTCGCCCGCTCTCGCTCTTGCTCATTTCCGGACGGCGCCATCACCTCAAACCCATCCTGGCGAATCAGGTTAGCGAGCTCAGTCCAGGCCGACTCCGGCCACTCTTTGCTTGGCCATGTCGTACCATGCAACAGCATGATTGTTTTCTTTTTCGAAGTAGGTGTCGCAAGACCGCAGTCGATGTTTTGATTCGGCCGGTATCCGAGGGATGCGGCTAGCAGTTGCTTCTGTCGGTGTATCGCGTGCTGTTCTTTGTCAACTGCGTGCTTTTTTCCATAGAAGAGACAGGCAACTGACTCCCTGATGCTGTCGCGGTCATAACCATGGGTTTCTCCGTTTGCAAAAAACGTGATAAGCGCGCTCTTCAGCAACCCCTGCGAATCTATAACCCGGTCGTACTGCGCACTTCTCAATCGTTTAATGAGTGCTTTCACCTCTGGCCATGCGCTGACCCAGTCGGATCTCCAGCGACGAATCGCTACGGGTATTACTTCATGAACGCCCTCATGCCTATCCGGAATGTCACGAAATTTTTCTTCTACAAGCCAATCAATCTGAAGGTCGCGGAATTTGGACAGCGCTTCGGTAACAGCCGGTAGCGCGTGGATAACATCTCCAAGAGATGAGGTTTTTACCAGAAGCACTTTCACAACTGCTCCAGCACTTCTTCTGGCATCAATTTATTCAGACAATCCTTGTGGCCCAGCGGGCAGCTCCTTTCAAAGCATGGGCTACAATCAAGGGCTCGACTAACGATGCGAGCCTCTTTACTCATCGGTGGCGTAAAAGCAGGAGATGTCGAACCATAGATCGCAACCACCTTGGTGCCGACGGCGGCTGCCACATGCATTAAGCCGGAATCATTGGAAACAACGGTCTGACAAACTGCGAGCAAATCTATCGCCTCCAGTATCGTTGTCTGTCCTGCAAGGTTGATACAGCCCTCTCCGGCGATACTCACAATCATGTCGCCAGCTGCCTGATCAGCAGGTGACCCGAATATCCAGATCTTGTGACCCTGGTCAATTAACGCCTTTGCGAGAGCACCATAATGGGCCTCGGGCCATTTTTTAGCATCGCCAAATTCAGCACCTGGACAAAACCCGATGACAGGTTTGTCAGTAGCCAGTTGATAGCGCTTAACGAACGCTGCCTGGCTATCCAGATCAACACGCAGTTGTGGTGGGATCATTTCCGCAGAAGTCTTACCAACCAGGGCTAGAAAACGGTCGGTCATGAGTGGTAGCCGGGGTTTATCAAGCAACTTGATATCGTTTAACAAAAAGTAACGATACTCGCCCAGGAAACCGGTTCTTAAAGGAACACCTGCAGCAAAAGGGACCAATGCGGATTTCAAAGAATTAGGCGTGACGATCGTCCAATCGTAGTTGTTTTTTGCTAGTCCAGCTCCCAGACGGAAGCGATAACCTAAACCAACCTGACCATGAGTCTGGTCAATCAAAATGCCACGATTGACCTCTGGCATGCGCGTGACCAGCGATAGCGTCGCGCTCGGCGCCAGCACGTCAATGACGATACCCGGATACTCTTTGTGAATCGCAGAATAGATTACCTGCGACATCACCATATCGCCTACCCAGGCAGGCGCGACTACAAGAACTCGTTGGGGCTTGCTGGACAATGGTGTCCCCTAGCCTATTGACTTAATTGATGGTCGTCGACCATTGCGGATTCTCTTCTCGCTTACCCAAGACCTGGTCGAAATACATTGATTGAAGCTTCTCAGTGATGGGACCGCGTTTACCTGAACCAATGGTGCGCCCATCCAACTCACGAATGGGTAACACTTCCGCTGCCGTCCCGGTAAAAAATGCCTCATCCGCGATATAGACTTCATCTCTTGTTATTCTTTTTTCAACGACTTCGATATTCAACTCAGCAGCCAATGCAAATACCGTATCCCGGGTAATACCCTCCAAACATGAGGTCAGTTCGGGGGTTACAAGCTTTCCTTTCTGGACAAGGAAAACATTCTCACCACTGCCCTCAGCGACATAACCCTCGTTATCCAGCATCAGCGCTTCCTCGCAGCCACTATCCAGTGCCTCGCGGAGCGCCAGCATTGAGTTTATGTAATTACCATTCGCCTTGGCCTTGCACATGGTGATGTTAACGTGGTGGCGAGTGTAGGATGAGGTTCTTACTTTGATGACCTCGTCTCGGGCTTCCGGCGTCATGTAATTTGGCCATTCCCAGGCGGCAACAATACAATGTGCTTTAAGATTATCCGCTCGCAACCCCATCCCTTCGGACCCGTAGAAACACATGGGTCGCAAGTAGGCTTCTTTCAATTTGTTCTCTCGAACAACCTGCACCTGGGCTTCGTTGATTTCTTCTTTTGACCAGGGAATCTTTAAGTTCAGGATATGAGCTGATCGAAACAACCGATCCGTATGATCATACATCCGAAAAATAACCGGGCCGTTTTCTGTAGGATAGGCGCGAACCCCTTCAAACACCCCTAGGCCGTAATGTAGGGTATGCGTCAACACATGTACCTTGGCTTCGCGCCA
>JABIVN010000538.1 GCA_018667205.1 Gammaproteobacteria bacterium
CCTGCGCTAGCTCGGTTCCGGCATTAACAAAGACGAACGTTCCCGCCAGCATTCCAACCTGAGAAACAAGAAAAAACGTAATCACGTTCATCGACGTGAGAGCCATGGCAAGATTAATCGCGAAGAAGGGAAACGCAGGGACCAGTCTCAGTGTGAACAGGTAAAAGGCACCGTCTTTTTCGATACCTTTGTTGATCGTGCTGATCTGGTTTTTAAAACGGCTTTCAACCTGCTCCTTGAAGAGCCAGCGCGCCATAACCATCGCCAACGTGGCACCAATCGTTGACGCAAAAGAAACAATCAGTAAACCCCACCACAATCCAAAAAGGGCGCCAGCCACCAGGGTCATGACCGCAGCACCCGGAATCGACAGCGCGGTTACAGCGACGTAAATAAGAAAGTAACCTACAATAAATTGTGCAGGATTCGTCTTAACAAGCGCCTGCAGGGCTTCCTGTTCGGATTTGATATTCTCAAGTGTCAGGTAACTACCCAGATCGAACTGAAAAACCGCACCTAGTAAGCACACCACAGCAGCCAGCGCGATCCATCTGGAAATACCCATTTGTGTTACCCCTTGGTTTTTTATTCGAGCAGTAGCCTCCTAGTCTGACGAATTGACGGGACAATTGTTACCGCATTGCAACGCAGATGATGAAAATAATAATGACCGACTACAATCCTGAGCTCGCCGGCAACTATCTTGACAGCGTGCATCGATAATAAGTCAACATGACTGAGGTATTGTCGACCTGAAAAATCGACCTGAATTATTTTGCTGGCGGTCTATAAGTGATCCAAAGTCCTGGAATACGGGTATCATGACCTAACGAAACTAAAAGACCGTTTATGTCACCCACTACAGACACATCAACTACAGCCACCTCAACTACAGACACATCAACTGCAGACCCATCAACTGCAGACACATCAACGACCAGCATATCCACTACGGACACGTGGGTTAAGCTCCAGGCGCTCGCCGCTGATGCCAAAAACATCAATATCAAAGAGCAACTCGATATTCCTGGAAGGCTAGACCGTTTTACTATTGACCTTGGCCCACTGTACGTCGATCTGTCAAAACATGCTGTAACCGAGGAAATACTAAACCTCCTGCTGAAGCTTGCGGACGAGTCCCAAGTACTTGACCATGCCCGCGCAATGGTCTGCGGCGACCCCATTAACGTCAGCGAAAACCGCCCGGTACTCCATACGGGGCTGAGACACCCGGCCCCGCCCCTGCCTGACGAGTTCATCGAACACGTTAAGGAAGAACGGGCAAAACTTGACTTGTTAAGCCAGCAGATACGGAACGGGACCTGGAGAGGGATCACGGGAGAGCCCGTTACGGATGTGATCAATATTGGTATCGGTGGATCTGACCTGGGACCAAAGATGGTCGTTCAGGCGTTAAGGGAATTTCACACCGGACCGAATGTTCACTTTATTTCCAATGTGGACGGTGCCGAGATTCTGTCTTTACTGGAAAAATTGAATGCCGCTTCAACGCTGGTTGTTGTCTCCAGCAAGACCTTCACTACGGCTGAAACGCTATTAAATACACAAACAGCCCTTGCCTGGTTTGAAACCGAACTCGACCTGGACAGCTCCCAGAGCCCGGCACAGTGCATTGCGATTACCAACAATCGTGAGAAAGCGAAAGCATTCGGCATACCTGATCAACAAATTTTGACCTTCCCTGACTCCGTTGGCGGCAGATACTCTGTCTGGTCTTCAATCGGGTTCGCGATCTGCATTGCCTTGGGGTTCGATAATTTTAAAGCTTTTCTGGCGGGTGGTGCGCAGCTTGACCAACATTTCCTGAACGCCCCCCCGGAAAAAAACGTACCTTTGTTAATGGCCTTGATCGGCATCTGGTACAACAATTTCCTGGGCGCTCAGACGCATGCCGTAATACCTTACTGTGAACGGCTCGGGCTGTTTGTTGATCACCTCCAGCAAGTTGACATGGAAAGCAATGGGAAGTTGTCGACACGGCAGGGGAAGCCGGTTGAATTAGAGACAGGACCAATTGTCTGGGGACAAACCGGCACAAACGGACAGCATGCGTTTTTTCAGCTTCTTCACCAGGGCACAAAGCTGGTTCCCGTCGATTTTATTGGCACCCTGCACGACGAACTCAGCAAGCCGGAACATCACCGTGTACTACTGGCCAATATGATCGCCCAATCAGAGGCGTTAATGACCGGACAGGTCAATGCTGATCCGCACCAGCAGTATCCGGGTAACAGGCCGAGCTCGACGTTGCTGCTGAATAAACTAGACCCTGGGTCCTTGGGAATGCTGCTGGCGCTCTACGAGCAAAAAGTTTTCGTACAAGGCGCTATTTGGTCTATTAACTCCTTTGACCAATGGGGCGTGGAACTTGGAAAGCAGTTAACCAACAAGATTCTGAGCGGATCGATGGACCATGACCCGTCAACCTCCGCGCTACTGAAGAAAACCGGTTTGTCGGACTGACGTTTGGCTGTTCTGTTCAAAAAGAAGCGTAATGGCGTCACCTACGAGGTCCGAAGCGCTGGAAATACCCGTCGCCTGTACACCAATGGTGCTTTTCATACGCAGTTCAACCCACGACACCTTTTTACGCGTGGCGTGTGGGACCTGTTAAGCCTTCCGTCGTTATGCCAGCCTACACCGCCAAAAAAAGTGCTCGTTCTGGGGGTCGCCGGTGGTACGGTCATCCATCAATTGTACAAAATGCACAGCCTGGAGAAAATCGTCGGGATTGAGCTGGATTCAACTCACGTTCAGCTGGCAAAGGATTATTTTCAGCTTGATTATCCTAAACTGGAACTCATCCAGGCCGACGCAAGAACGTGGCTCGAATCCCGTGATGATAAGTTCGACTATATTGTCGATGATATCTTCATTCACGCTCAAGGAGACCCGGAAAGACCTTATGCCGCAGATCGACGCTGGTCTCGACTGTTGGCCCAACACTTGACGATCAATGGCACACTGGTCCAAAACCATCTTAGTCACCGCCAGAGCAAGCGCGCCCTCCCTTATTTCGGCCGTGGTACCGTGCTTGAGTTCAGCACAGAAAAATATGCAAATAAGGTGCTGGCTTGGTTCAAGTCAGGCGCAGCAAAAACCCTGAAAAAAAACCTTGGGAAAGAACTGGAAAATTGGCCTAGATCAACCACTCATCGACTACGACACCGCTGCCGAATAATCAGTAGATGACTTCCTCCTGTTTAACAAAAATTGCCGCGATTAACAGAACAACCAGCATCGCCAGACAGATTTGCGCGGCCACGTTATAACTACCTAAGTGATCCACCGCGAGACTAAAGGCAAACGGACCTACTGCACTCGCGAAAACGGAGATCGAGGTATTGAATCCACTGATCTCCCCTAGATGAAGCGGACCAAAAAAACGAATAAACGCAAGATTAGACGTTACGCCCCACAAGCCGCCCCCCGCACCAAACCCGACCGCTAGCATCCAATAACCCCAGGTCTGATCAAGGTTGATCAGCCCAGCGCCACCAACAACAAAACCGATCAGCATGACGATAAGAAAAGGTTTCAAAGGCGCCCTATCCACCAGGTAGCTACCCACAAGGTTAGCCGCGGTTGCGCAAATAGCTGAGGGGAAAAAGTATCCAAAGGCTACATCCTTGGGCAATCCCGCTTCAGCAAAAATGGCGACAACATGAAAGGTCAGTGCGGTACCGAACATGGCGTGCATCGCCAGACTCATGGAATAGATCCAGAAGACCGGAGATCGGCGCGCCTCGGCGAGAGACCTCGACGGGGCTTCCACAGGCGCCACGTAGTCACTTGTGAGTTTTTCGCCATCAGGAATCAAGCCGCAGGAAATCGGATTATCGCGCACGAAGATAAACGCCAACACGGCAAAGACCAGCCCCACTAGCAACGCCATAAACCACAAGGCACCGCGCCAGCCAAATCCACCGATCATGATTGCCAGAACAAGCGGTGCCAGTGAAAAACCAAAAGATACAAAGACGCTACGAAGTCCGCTCACAAGACCCCGCCTTTTGACAAAC
>JABIVN010000058.1 GCA_018667205.1 Gammaproteobacteria bacterium
ATACAACAACGCCAGCGATGGCAGCGCGCCTACAAATTGGAACAATAGTGGCGGGGTGGTTGAAGGTATTCCGTTCACGTTTCCTTGCCTAATTTTCGGGGATTGCGCAGGGGACGGTAAGGTTCTTGGTAGCGTTGGGGATTCGGTGGATACCAACCAGCGTAACGCGGGCGACTATCGCAACGATGTTGTCTCATTGACCATGAAGTACCAAATTAACGACAATTTGACGTTGATATCAACAACGGGGTATCACGACACTCCCTACGAGGACGAAATCTCGGAGCTTGACGGCAGCGCCCTTGACTTCATATTCATTGATAACAGGAACGACTACGACCAATTCAGCACGGAACTGCGCCTTGAAGGTGGTTATGAGCGTTTTGATTTTGTCTTGGGTACCTATTATCTTGACAGCGAATATAATCAGGACTGGGCGACCGTTGGCTCGTTCTGGTCGATTGTTATCCCGCCCGCTGCTGGCGATTTGGCCAACTCGGCAGCTGACACGGCAATATGCGCGAGCAATATGGTACCCGGTAACGACACCTTGTGGTGTGATGTTAGCTTTGCTCCTGGCGGTAAAAATTTTGGTGAAGCGCTTGGTGCCGGTTTTGACCAGCGCCTTTTTCAAACCCAAAAGACCAAATCTATAGCATTCTTTGGGCAGGTCGACTTCGAGGTTACCGAAAAACTGATTCTGACCGGGGGGCTTCGCTGGACTAATGACGAAAAGGACTTCGTGGGATATCAGGCTTATCAAGGCGCGGCAAGACTGCGTTATCCGTTCAATTTTGACGTTCCTCACATTGCGCTGAATAACGACTGGAGCGAAACGACGGTAAAGGTTGGTTTTGCCTACCATCAGACTGACGACCTGATGTTCTTTGGATCATTCGCGCAGGGATTCAAAAGCGGTGGGTTCTATGGGGTAAACCAAAACATCCGTGATTTTGATCGCAATCAATACGACCCAGAGACTGCTGAATCCTGGGAGGTTGGTATTAAGTCTCAGTGGATGGATAATCGGCTGCAGGTGAATGCCAACGTATTCTTAAACGATTTTAAAGATAAGCAGGACTCTAATGTGGTGCGGGATGAAGACACCAACACGGTTGCTACGGTTTGGGAAAACCAGTCTTCGGTTCAGTATTACGGGGTCGAGATGGAGACACGGTTTGTGGCTAATGAAAACCTGGACTTTTTTGCTACGGTGGGTTTTCTTCACGCAGAATACGACGAGTTTTTTTCGATAGGAGCCATTCCCGCTGACGAAGTAACTGACGATAGCGTTCCGGTAGATGCCTCTGGCTTCAATCCTAAGTACGCGCCGGAGTGGACCTTTGGCTTTGGCGGGACGTACAGGATGCAGTTGGGGCCGGGTGAACTGTCGTTCCATGCGAAGTATAACTATGTGGACGCGCAGGATACTGATACTTTTAACGACGATGGTACTGAGATTCCGGAGACGGAGTTCGTGAGTGCGCAAATCGCTTATGACTGGGCGCAATTTCGCGTCACAGCGTTCGGCGAAAACCTGCTTGACGAGCAATTCGAGACTGTTGGTTGTCTTTCTGTCCTTTTCTGCACCGGTGGAATTCAGCTGGGCACGACCTATGGTGTTGAAGTGGAAATGACGTTCGGTAACTAATCCGACTCGAATCCGGGGGGGCGCGGTTCTGCCGCGCTTCTGCCGCGCTTTTTTTTGTTTGTTTCTTGCGCTGGTCTAGTGCCTACCCGCTAACCGTTCAGGTAAAGCTCCGTCCAGCGATCCATGAGTGCTATATCTTTGGCAAAGAACTAATCTTCGGACCCCAGTCTCACATGTTCGACTGGTTGGCAGATCATTAATACCACGCTGAATGAGATTGGTTCGGTAGCGTTTGTCCATTTTCACTGCCCAATTCTACGGATACCTGCAAGGTTTCTGATTACTACGCTTTGGTCTGTAAGTACCTATTTCTTTATTGATACTCACTGTCGCAGTTCGCAAAATTAATCCCATCACGCGGCGCGTGTTGGGCTATTTGAAAGGGCTTGCGTGAAGGGGCCTGGTCTTGGCGATGTCTGCCGGCGGTTTTATTGGGGCTTGGATAAATCGCAGCATCTCGTGTCTGACACCAGCGTTGAGTGGTAAGCGTCATGTCGTGCTTGTGCATCGCCAAGCCATGTTTGTCCAAGGGGTTTTTTCTGGTGTTTAGGGCCTTAATGTTTATAATCGCAACTTGCCACTATTGTAACTAAATGTAATCAAGTGTAATTAAATGTAATCAAATGTAATCAAAGAAATATAGTCTTTGTGATCATAAAGACATCACCTTTGTAAGACGGTGCTCGCAGTTAAATCACTGGAACTAATTTAATAACAATAGCTTAGGAAAGCAGTCTGTGGCCCGGGGAATGGTATCCATCGTGTTTGACTTGACATAGCAACGGCGGCTTGGGTTTTGTAGGTACAAGCGTAGTTAAGAATTACTAATGGTAACAAACGTTTATTTAGTGAATAGCGTGGACCTACTTCGGCCCATTAAGGTCCCGAGATAAGAAGGGAGGGAACGAAGCACGTGAGGGAAAAAGTTACTAAGTAAGGGCTAAGTAAGAGCTAAGTAAGAGCTAAGTAAGAGCTAAGTAAGAGCTAAGTAAGAGCTAAGTAAGAGCTAAGTAAGAGCTAAGTAAGAGCTAAGTAATGCCTAAGTAACGTTGGTCTTGGCCAGCGAGATAACTTGTTTAAAAGTGTAGAGAAGCTTTTAGGTCGTACGTTGGCACGGAAATCGCCCAAGGGTTCTCGAGTTTTTTTTAGAACGAACGGCGTTAGAACAATTGAATTCAATAATGCGGGATAAGGAAAATCATCATGCAAACGAAACTGAAGATTGCGGCCTTTTTAGATCACTCGGGCAGGGGTGTGCAACACAACTCGCGCAACCGCCTGCTTGATTTGATCGCTGTACCTTTTCGGGTAATAGGCATTATTTCAATACTGGGTTTGGCTTCTTGCGGCGGTGGCGGTGGCGGCGGCGATAATAGCGCTGCACCTTCAGGGTTAATTAATCAGGCGCCCGTCCTCGCTGACTTTGAAGCGCCGGCTGTGCTGGAAGGATCCGTCAACGTGGGATCGGTGAGAGCCACAGACGCGAATGGCGATGCGCTCAGCTATTCGATTGTTTCTGGCGATGACCAGTCCCTTTTTGTTATGACTACCTCTGGAGACTTGTCGTTTGATGCCGCGCCAGATTTTGAGGAGCCGGCTGACGCTGACGGAAATAACGAGTACTTGGTTACGGTGCAAGTGACGGACGGATTGTTAACCGACAATCAAACTCTGGAAATAAACGTCACCGATGCGTTTGAAGGTCGCGTGGTGGATGCGCCTATTGAAGGTGCCCGGGTGTTTATTGATACTAACGGTAACAATGAACAAGACGAAGGCGAGCCTAGCGGCAAGACGGATGAGAACGGTTATTTCAGGATTCCTGTGTCTAGCACGCTAACAGGCAGTGCCGCAAAAATCATATCAATAGGTGGCAAAGATATTGTAACCGGGAAGTTGTTGCCCGGTTTGTTGCTGATAGGAGAGGTGCCAGAAAACAAGACAGAATTCACGTACCTGTCAGCGCTGACAACGGTACTTTACTGGGCAGAAGGCGTCGAGGAAACGGCAAGGGCGCTGGAAGTGATGGGAGTCAAAGGTGAGGTTGAAGCCCTGCACAAATCTGATGGTTGGAAGGACGCAGAGGATGGAAATAGCAGCGCAAAAGACAATCAGCGAGTTAATCAGATGGTGTCTTTTTTGTTTCTAACGGCGACGAACTTAACCGATGACGCCGATGATGCCGATGACGCCGATGACGCCGATGACGCCGATGACGAGGATGATTCTACCGACGCAGCGGTGTCTTTGACCAAGGCAGTCGCCAGGGGGCTCTTCACGAGTGCGCAGTCAAGGGATGATTTTGATCTTACGTCAAGCAAGACTATCGAAAAGGTTCTTAGTGAAGCAACAGCAGAGGTTACGCCAACGGTTGTCTATGAAACCGATATGATTGGGGCGGTAGCGGAGTCTGTTGCAATGTTCAATGAGGTAGTGACAGATAGTGAGCTTGACCCGGTGTCTAAAACGGCCAAGCAGGTCGGGCAGTCGGGATATTTTGGTATTCAGGAAGCGGTAAGGTTGGTGACCGGTGGTGAAACGAGTGTTGCTGAATTTTCCGAGCAAACAGCACCAGAGAATGTGTTCAAAAATGTTGAAGTGACTGAAGAAGCGCCAGATAGCGATGATGATGGTTATCCTAACGTGGTGGATTTTGATGACGATAACGATGGTGTTTCAGATACGGAAGATTCGTTTCCTCGGGACCCTAGTGAGGTACTGGATAGCGACAACGATGGCATAGGTAACAATGTAGACAGTGATGACGACAACGACGGCGTTGCGGATGCGTCTGATGCATTTCCATTGGATCCTACTGAAACACTAGATACCGATGC
>JABIVN010000539.1 GCA_018667205.1 Gammaproteobacteria bacterium
ACTATCGTTCCCGCAGGTTTCAATCTGCAGTATTAATTGTTCGCGGAACTCGTCCCAAGTAAACATGCCCTGCTCGCAAAGTGCCCGAGCCATCCCAAATACTCGACTTTGCCATGGCGCATCAAACACAACTTCTCCATTTGCCATCGGCGGGGCACTCAACCCCTGCAGTTCCATCGTGCTCAAGATGGTTTTCCTGGTAATACTTCAACGCCGATCATCGAATCCCTGGTGACAAGTTCAGCAAGCTGTTCCTCTTTAAGATGTTGGGTCCCGGAAGGCCGCATCGGCAGCACCATATATCGGATCTCAGCGCTGGAGTCCCAGACCTGGATATCAACATGATGCCCAAGCCGGACACCCATCTCAGACAGAAGCTGCCTTGGCTCCATGACAATGCGAGATCGATAGGCCGGGTCTTTGTACCACTTGGGTGGCAACCCGAGAACTGCCCATGGATAACAGGAGCAGAGCGTACAAACTACGGCGTTGTGTACCTTGTTCGTATTCTCTACCACAACCAGTTTTTCAACCTGACCGCCTTCAAAGCCAAAGCTTTTAACGACAGAGGTCGCGTCCGTTAGCAGCTGCTTTTTGAACTGAGGATCGACCCACGCCCTGGCCACTAACCTCGCGCCATTCATCGGACCAACCTGTTCACTGTAGCGAGTGATAACATCGTCTACCGCTTCGGCCGTTAACAATCCTTTTTCGATCAAAATAGATTCCAGCGCTTCCGCTCGAATCTCCTGAGGACTTTCATCAGCCATCGACAGACTCCAGATAAGGTTCAAAAAGATCGACACAAACGGAGAACCCAGGCTTACCCCAAAGCACCTCGCTGCTGAATTTGACGGTATATAGATGCTTTGGGTTCTCTCCTTTGCCATGTGCATTGGTGTCGGGAAATACCCAGCCATTGTGATGCATAACGATCTGGCCCCGCTTCCCCATAACATATTCAGGTAACCGAGTATGGTGGCTTACCGCATTAACGAGCGACCTCACTTGAT
Source organism: Gammaproteobacteria bacterium (assembly GCA_018667205.1). GTDB lineage: Bacteria > Pseudomonadota > Gammaproteobacteria > Pseudomonadales > Azotimanducaceae > UBA9659. The sequence goes on from JABIVN010000539.1 coordinate 1,014, forward strand.
CACCCACCTTGAATTCTGGTGCCCTGACGATAGTACGATCACTGCCAATAGAACTTGGCGGTTGGCCTACAGGATCAGGCGAAGATAAAGGTTGCGCTGCGACCAGATCCTTTCTTGACGCACCGCGGGCAATCGCGCGAACGGTGATTTCTTCCTGGCTGACGATTCCTGCCTCTGTCAGAAGCGTTTCAACCCCACCCAACCAACGGCCATAGTAACCCTGGGTCAGGTACGCTTCAGGATCTATTCGTTCAACCGCATGTCTGAACCGGTCTGTGTTAGACCAGGCCCCCGCCGCAGACCCAGCACCCACCATGGCAAATACTTTAGCCTCCCAGCGATCATGGAACACAGTTTCAGCACCTGACTGGTCAACCCGACCAAACCCCGGCTTGCCTCCTAGATCATGCACCCCTTTCAAGATAGACCTCCCAACTTAGCTTGAACGCTCAAGCGAATCCTCCCTGCTGTCCAAGGTATCCCGGATTTTTTTATACTCTGCTTCGTTCAGGTTAAACCTGGTAAAGATCAGTGCGCCAGTGAGGTAGCACACCAAGGGAAATATGGCATACAGAACCAGCAATGCGAGTTTAGTTACTTCTGCCTGCTCCTGATTCGGCACGAAGCCTGAACTGCTCAGCACAAAACCCGTTAGCATCAGGGTGATGCCTGTCGCGCTTTTAAATACAAAATTCCAAGTGGCGAAGTAGGTTCCCTCTTTTCGCTTTCCCGATTTGTATTCATCATAATCAATCACATCCGATTGTATCGACGGCGCGACAACCGCGCCGCTCCCGGCACCAAGTCCGCAGATCACAGCAAGAACAGAGATCAGGACGTCGGAACCCTCGACCAGGAAGAACATGCCACCAAACCCAAAACCGGTTAAAAGCATCGAAAATATCCACATGGCCTTCTTCCCGACTCGCCGCGACAGTGGCACCCACAGAGGTACAGAAAAAACCGAGGGGATCAGGTACAACAGAATATAAATCACCGTCTTCTCGGGCCGCATCACAATATATTCAGCGATGTAAGGCGTCAGGATACCGATCGTCGCGCCGCCAAGGTTCTCGATAAAGAACACGACCAGCAAAAGACTCGCATGCTTGTTTTTTATGACATCGCCGAATGCAATAAAGGGGTTTGATTCACCCCGGCCCTGATACTCTGGACGTTCTTTTGTATTAAAGAACATCCAGATTATTAGCGCCGCGGTCACAACACCCGCCATCACAGAAACTACAAAGGCAATTTGCCTCGGGTTCTCACCAGTGATCAGCTGATGCATCGCCACTAACGCCAATAATGACCCTGAATTCCAGATCATGTGCCGCAGTCCGAATATGCGCGTCCGCTCGTGATAGTTTGTTGAAAGTTCTGCGCCAAGTGATGTGTGCGGAACACTAAATGCGGTCATAGAGGTGTAGAAGAGAATGACCGCTGCCGCCATCCATACAATGACCATTGATTCGCTCAACAACTCAGAAGGATTCCACATCATGTAGAAAGTGCCGCAAACAAAGGGCACGGACATCAGCATCCATGGCCTGCGTCTGCCTACCTTCAGGTTTGTTCGATCACTCAGGTAGCCAGCGACCGGGTCTGTCACAGCATCCCATATTCTTGAAACGCCAAAGATCACGCCCATCACTGCAGGAGAAATCAACAAAACGTCGGTGGAAAATTTCATGAGGTAAAGGGAAACCATGAAAAACATGAACCCAACGCCAACCGTCGGGATGTTGTAATTCACAATGACGCTTAAGGGCAAGATCTCACTGCGGCTATTGTTGCTATCTGGACTCACCGAAGGGTCACTAACTGCTTTCCGCCATCGCTGAGGATAGTTGCCAGCGGCGGCGTTTTGGCTGACCGCTTCGATAAGCGGTTGAAAGTGCATCCGCAATATACAGTTCAAACAATAGCGACCTTACCGACGGCCTAAAGTTAGAGATAGACTCCGCCAGGTCTCGTGTTTCCTTATCCAGCACTTTTACGGCTACCCCTGTCGTTTGAAACTCGCCACTACTACCCGAGCTGTCGCTCATTGCGCAATGCAGGCAAAAATCAGGGCTTTCTTCCAGGTCACGGGTACGGGGTGAACTAGGCTCCAAAAAGATAAACACATGCCCATCGCCAATAATCGGAGTGACTGGATGTGCACGGGGTCTCCCATCCTTGCGAAGGGTTGCAAGGTACGCCACTTTACCGTCCAAACGCTCCTGGCCGAAAGCGGCTAGTGCGACATCTTCTCGTTCAAGAACGGCCCATGGTACTGCTTTCATGATCTTCTCTTTTGATAACACCCGCACACTTTAGCATGGTTAATCCGCATTGCCGATCAGGTCAAAATCCAATTCTGGTCGGTAATAGCCACCTTGACGGAACCTTTAAGCACCCCATCAACGTGCTTTAACCCTGGCCTTTGGTGAAATTCTGGAAGCAGCAGCACAGGCCGTGATGCCGTCTGGCCACAGACAAGCCGTCACAGCTTGTCTGCGGCCAGGCTATCCCTCAGGGACATAACCTGGTCACGATATCGCCGCCCAAAGATTTAGCGTCTGCCGGAAAAACCATCTGACCGTAACCGCCAGTCACAAATTCGTGGTTAGCAGTATCTCCATTCTCCCAGATGATCTGAAACTGATACCGACAACCTTGCTCGAGTGCGGAAGAGACCCCCATCAACATAACATGCAGCCCCCCCGGCGTTAACTCATAGCGTTCCCCAGCCGGCACAAGGATCTCCCCGTGAACCATTCTGGTCATACCTTCTTCTTCTACGGTCCGATGGATCATGGCGTGCTTCGCACCGGCGAACTTGATTTCCGCAACCCTCATTTCTTCAGCGCCCTTATTGTCGAACAATCCATAAATGACTGCATTCGATACCCCCGGCGGTGTTGCCCGGGCCCAGGCCTCCACGACCACATCAGATTTCGCGAACAGAGGAAGAGTAACCAGCAGTAGAACGACACAAATACGCATTTCAAAAGTTATCCTGCAAAAATTTAAGTATATCCCAACCAAAGATTTGTAACGATGCCGAGCTACTGACCTTTTTACCGCGCTGGCGTGCTACAATCTTTGTCCCTGCTTCTGAACATCATTTCACCACAATGCTACGAATTGGTGTACTAGCATCTCATCAGGGAACCAACTTTCAGGCTATCGTAAACGCTTGCGAGCAAAACATAGTCCAAGCAAACGTTGCTCTACTTATCTGCAACAACTCTGCTGCGCCAGTGCTGGCCAGAGCTAGAAAATCCGGCGTTCCAACAGTACACCTTTCATCACTCACTCATCCCTCAGCTAGCGCCCTGGATGAATCAATGAACGACCATCTTATTAATGAAAATATTGACCTGGTCGTGCTCGCTGGTTATATGAAAAAACTCGGAAGCCGCGTACTAGAGGCCCACAGAGACCGAATCATCAATGTACATCCGTCGCTGCTTCCCCGTCATGGCGGTCCAGGATTTTATGGCTCGCGAGTCCACCAGGCAGTCATCGAGTCTGGCGATAGTGAAACTGGCGCTACTGTTCATCTGGTCAATAACGACTATGACATGGGCAAAACGCTATTGCAGGAGAAAATTAGCGTCAATCTCGATGATACCCCTGACAGCCTTGCAGCGCGACTGCGCCCTATTGAACATAAGCTACTGATCGAAGTTATCCAACAATTCTCGGCAGGAAAAAAATGACCACGATAGAGAACATGAACGAGAAGACAACGGCAAAAATCATGAAAAGAAAAACACCCAAACCAAAAAACCCAAGAGCGCCTATTGCCCTGATGACCTGCGAATCCGGACGCGAGTTCGCGGAATCTGTGGCTTCACAAATGGGAACAATATTGCTGCCAACCAACGAAACCTGGTTCGCCTGCGGAGAGGGAAAGTTCGAAATCGGCGCCAATGTTCGCGGTCACGATGTCTATATCTTTCAGTCGACTGCTGGCCCCCAGGATAACCGGAGCATTTACGACAGGTTTCTGATGCTGCTTCATGCCATAGAAGCAGCTGCGCTTTCAGACGCTCAGTACATCACCGCCGTTATCCCCTATTACCCCGGCGCGAGACAAGACAAACGAAAAGGCAGAACACGAGAAGGCATCAGCGCAGGACTTTTCGCAAGAATGATGCAAAGCGCAGGAACGGATCGCGTGATGACTGTTGAGATTCACAATGATTCCATCGCCGGCATGTTCAATCCATCAATGTCTCATCTGGAGAATGTATTTCTGACCAGGCAACTCGTTTCCTGGTTACGCCGTCAGGGTTTAACCGGCGAGGTGGTCGTGTCACCGGATGTTGGTTATCTCGAAAGAGCCCGCGCGTATGCGGAAGAGCTGTCTGCGGATCTAGCTGTCCTGTCAAAAGAAAGGGATTACTCCAAGCCAAGTCATGTGTTCCGTTCTACGTTGATAGGCGAGGTCAAAGACCGCGACGTACTACTGGTTGACGACATTATTGATACAGCAGGCTCCGTCGTTGCTGCGATCGATGAGTTAAAAAAGCAGGGTGCCAGAAACATCAATGTCGCTTGCGTGCACCCACTATTTAATGGCTCCGCATGGCAACGACTGAGCGACATACGAACCCGCGCCGAAAACGAGGGCTGGCAATTTAATATGGTCGGTACCAGTGTTATTCGCCATGACAACCCCCCCCCCTGGTACCATACCTTTCGTATTGAGCCCCTGATCGCGCAGGTATTAGGGAAGATCAACTCAAGGGGCAGCGTAACCGGGGTACAGAACGAGGCGCCTTGACAAGCGCCGCCGATCAACTATGCTACCTCCCGTGAATTCATTCAGCATCACAATAATCAACATACTGATGATTATTCCGCCACGAACGGTGGGTTGATGCGTGAGCAGCATTGAAAAACCCGCCAAAGGCGGGTTTTTTTTTGGCTGCTTCAGGACAGGACTATGACAGATTCAAGCAACCCAACGACAGATTCAACCAACCCAACCGGTGACAACTTCAGCTTTATTGATGCCGAGCACGCTGTGCTCAAATTCTGGGAGTCATCCGATGTGTTCAAGCAATCGCTTGCCCAGACGGAAAATGGGGCGCCGTACATCTTCTATGATGGCCCTCCGTTTGCCACAGGATTACCGCACCACGGACACCTGGTCGGTTCCATCCTGAAGGATG
>JABIVN010000540.1 GCA_018667205.1 Gammaproteobacteria bacterium
ATCAAGCCTAGAGCTTCTGCCTACATTGCGCTGTATAAAGAGGTCTTGTCTGATTTAGAGGTGAAAGGTGTGATGAAAGTGCCGACATCTGTTGATGCCGACCCAAATACCTTTGTGGTCGTTGTGATAGATCGCAAAGACAATTCAAAAGCGACTAATTCGAATATCAGGGATGCTAATGCCGAATTGGGTCTGCGCGACGGTTCAGACGTGTACCTCTTTGAGCTTGCGATGTAACGCCCGTTATTCCACGCGGATACCTGCTGCCTCCAGGCGGGTACGTAGTGGCGTTAGTTGGTCCTCGTATCGTTTCCATCGTAGTACTGATCGTGCATGTATTTTTTCTCGGACCTGCACTGAACTGGCGGTTGTTGTAGCGGTTTCGTTCTGTTCAAAGTTTAGGCAGGCGTCTTCAAAATCCAGGCCCAAGCTATCGAGTAGGGTTCGAGTCTCATTTTCTGAGTCATTGACCAGCGTTTCGTATTGGACTTCAATGAGTTGCTCGCCTAAAAGGTTTCGCCAATGGCTGAAAAGCTTGTCATGGGCCAGGTAGTAGCGCGCCAGATCATCCTGGTTGTAGGAAAACTTGTAAGCCCAGGTGAATGGTTGCTTGTAGATAGCGAAACACGAGTCCATGGGGTTGCGTTTCAGGCGAACGATCCTTGCGTTCGGAAAGGCTTTGACGATAAATCCAATGTATAGAAAATTATATGGTAGCTTCTCGACAAATAGAGGTTTGTCGCCAAGCAGGTAGCCGACTGCGTCCAGATAGCCATTAGCGATAGCGGTTGCGTCCATGGGGGCCAGAGCATCAATCATTTCCGGGGTCATTTTCTCGACGCTCGGTATGCCACTTAAGGTTCTCATGATGGATTCAAGGTACTTCGTTTCGCCAATGCTTTCGACGCATGAGTGACTAGCGAGGATTCGTTCCGTTAGCGTTGTGCCGGTTCTTGGCAATCCCAATACGAATATGGGTGATTTGTCCCGACGCTCCAACGATGACGACATTTTTCGATCAGCCAGCCACTCCGCGGTGCAAGTGTCCATGATTTTCTGGATGAGTGTTTCATCCCGGCTGACGTCGTAATTTGAAACAGTGGTCGCTGCATCCCCGGCTTGTTGATAGAAGTGAAAAGATTCGTCCCATTGCTCAAGGTCTTCCAATTCTTTTGCTAATGCGTAGTAGATAAAAATATTGCGATGAGGGGGCAGTGTCGTCTGATCGAGAACTGCCTTCATCTGCACGATGTGATCGTCATTTGTTGCTCGTTCGAGGCGGGACAGTTGATAATGATTTCTCTGGTGGAGCGGGTTTTTCTCCAATAGCGATAGGTAGATCTCGCGGGCGTTTTTAATCTTCCCCAGGAAGATGGAGCAAGCTGCCAGGTTTCCCCTAAATAGATCGATACCTGGTTGGAGGGCATTGGCCTTCTGATAAAGTGGTAGCGCAAGGTTTGAAAGGCCTATGTCCGTGTAGATTGTGCCGGCCATGTCCAGATAGCGGGGGCTGTTGGAAAGCGTCTCCGTGTAATTTCCCAGGAGCGTAATGGCTTCTGCGTTTCGCATGGAAATGACGTATTGGCTCGCGAGTTCGATGGCGGCGTCGTATCGAGCGGCGTCCAGAGACAATGCTTTTTCGAAGGCTTCACTGGCGATGTTTGGATGTTGGGCAGCTTTCTCTACTAAACCCTTGAAAAAGTACCCTTCTGGATTTGTAGCGCTTAGCCTGAGCAATTCGTTTGCGCAAACCTCCACTGTTCTCCAGTCGCGAGCCTGTGTTGCCTTGCGGCCCAGTAAACTCAACTGCTGTGAATTAGTCGTCATTAAATTGGCCTTTTGGGGACAAGATTACACGGTGTTCTTAATGAACCAAGCCCTGGGGATTCTACCAAAACCGGCTTCTTCTGGCTCGATTTTTCAAAAGTGATACTATTGAAGCTTCTCAGGAGTGACCTCTAGCTCAGATTTCGTGTAGGCTCCGTAGAAGACGCGTCGGATTGACGCCCGTTGTGAAGCGGTTGCCAGCGTTGCTTTACTTATCATCTTGCCAAGTGTTTTTTTATGTCTGATTCGATATTTGACTCGCCCGCTCGCGCCAATGAATGGGACCGATACTGGAAAGGCAGTTCCAGTGCAAACGCCTATAGTGCGGGTGGCTCTAAGCACCCCGTGTTACAGCAATTCTGGCGAGAACTGTTCATGGCTTCGCTATCAGAATATCCGCAAGGTCGCATGATTGATCTGTGTGGGGGCTCCGGTGCAGTGCTCTCTGCTGCCGAGGGGTTGTCGGTATCGGAAGGCACAGAGTTAATCTCGCTGGATATTTCTGTATCGGCGTTGGCGCTAGTGGTTCAAAACTACCCCTATGTACAAACTATTGCTGCAGATGCTGCGCACATTCCCCTTGAATCCAAGACGATGGATTTGGTTTCAAGTCAGTTTGGTATCGAATATGCGGGTGAACAAGCGATGTCAGAGGTCGCCAGGCTTCCACGTAAGGGGGGAAAGCTGGCGCTGGTGCTGCATCATTCAGACGGGCTGATTCAGCAGGAGTGTGCCTCCAGCGCGGATGCCATTCAGCGACTTATAGACAGTGATTTGATTTCAATGGCGCTGGATATGTTTGAAAAAGGCTATTCTATGCTCAGAGGGGCAGGTTCCGACGAATTCCACTCGGCCGCAAGGGCGGTTAATCCCGTGTACCGTTCCCTTGAGCCGATCATGGATGAGCATGGTGTGCACGTTGCAGGGGAAACAATAGCGACCCTTTACAATCGGATTGCGGAGATTCAAAAAAACTTGCCGCGTTACGAGGAAACAGAGGTCATTGGCTGGCTTGAAGCAATGGCTTCCGAACTACCGGCGTACGCTGATCGAATGGTCGCGATGTGTCAGTCAGGTCAATCACCGGAGCAGTTTAAGAGCTTTTGCGCTCATTTATCTCAGATGAATTATCGAATCCAACAGGCGCACCCTCAGCAGATTGCTGACACGACACTGCCCTTGGCGTGGATGTTAGTTGCCGAAAAGTCATAATGAAGCGCCCGCTATCACAATCAATCGTTCAAATTAAAGCATGCTGATAGACACTGATAATTTTCAAGTCACCGTACCTTCATTGTTATTTGATCCTCAGTTTCATGTCTTTGATTTTTCGACACGAAAAGGTGGCCTTACAAAGTTTCTGCTGGTCGAGGAAAACAAGCTTTCACAAGCGCCGTTTATTGACATCCGTTTTGAAGCCTTTGCCGCGGGAAATTTTTCAATCCCTACTGACCGTTTGTTTTCGATTGAGGATCAACATGACATTGTTCGGCCTCAGCCAGTCTATATTTTTCATCACGCTTTTGTTTGTTCTACTTTGTTGGCCCGTTGCCTTAACCAGGTAGATGCATTTTTCAGTCTTAAAGAGCCATGGATTCTTCGGCGTCTCGCGGATTTTAAGAGATCATCTGGGAATAAAATGTCCCCCGAAAGTTGGCGATCTACTTTTGTGAACTATAACCAGTTGCTTGCTAAAAACTATTTGAGCGGTCGAATACCGGTCATAAAGGCGACTAATGTGGCCAACAACCTGTTGGTAGATGTTTTGAGATACATGCCAGAGAGCAAGGTCCTTTATCTGTATTCCGATTTAGAGAGTTTTTTGATCTCTAATTTGAAAAAAACGGCTGATACGCAAAAGAAAATGGCAAGCCTGTTGGCTGGATTTTTTCTCGATAATGACTTTGGAGAAAAGTATTCTGCTGGCTTGAATATCGGGAAGCTCTCCTTTTTGCAAATTTGCAGCCTGGTCTGGGTCGTGAACTTGTATAGTTTGCAGAGGGCGGTGGGGGAAGTAGGTGCAGCAAAGGTGCGAACGTTGGACATGGCCACGCTATTGGATGATTTGCCGAAGACCGTCAGTGAAGTGAGCCGTTATTTCGGTCATAAGAGCAATGCACAAGAACTCAGTAGCATGCTGGCCCCGCAGGTCGTTAGTACGCATGCCAAAGATCAGAGTCAGCGTTTTGATGTAAATCTTCGTGGTAAAGAAGCGCTGTTTATCCTGGATCGATTTGGCCGGGAAGTAACGAGTGTAAAGCAATGGATACAGCCACTGATTGACGAGTTGGATTTAACTTCCTCAATCGAATCGCGAGCGCTAATGATTGGCGGATCGCCCAGTACAGGAGAAGTTTTGTGTTGAATCCAAACCTGGATCTTAGTGCACTCGCGGAACAGTATCAGATGAAGAAACGCTTGCGCATTGAGAGCTTTCTTGACGCTGAAGTTGCCGGGAAGATCTTTCAATATTGTCAGGAAAGTGTGAAATATAATCTTGTTTATTCGCTGAACGGGCAAAATTCCACCATGCCTATGGACGAACTGGCGACGCTGCCGGCGTCAGAAAAAAAAGAAATGAACCTGGAGATCATGAATGCAGCCAGTAAAGGGGCGGGGTTCCTCTACTGCGGATACATGATGGATAAGGTGGTTGAAACAAACGATGAAAAGCTGCAGTTTCTTCACGAGGTGTTTGAGTTTTTCAACGGCGAAGAGCTAATTTCCGCGATACGAACTATTACAGGTGAAACAAGTATCGTGAGTGCGGATGCCCAATACACGAAATTTACACCGGGACACTTTTTGACGAGACATCGCGATGTCGTCGCGGGTAAAGACAGGCGAGTCGCGTACGTATTTAGTGCTACCTGGGGCTGGCATCCTGATTGGGGTGGTCTGCTGCAATTCTATCAAGAAGACGGTACCCCTGAAGATACGTGGACACCGGGTTTCAACACGCTGTCGTTGTTTGATACCAGCTATATACATTCGGTGACCTATGTCACCCCATTCGCCCAGACACCAAGGCTGTCCTTAAGTGGTTGGTTCAGGGGGCCTGCTAATCCGGTTGTGGCTAAAGAAGTCTGGAATATAAAGTCCAATCTGGCGTCGTAATCGAAAGGAAATTTAATGTCAGACAATAGTCAGAGTGATGTTGATCAAAGCTCGAAAGAGCAGCTAGATGCTGCTGTCAACGAACTGATCAATAGTAATGTCTTTGAAAAGGCACGTATTGAGGCGCGGATTGTTTGGTTAATAAAAGGCCAGGTGATGCTTGCGCAGGTCAGGGAAGCCAGCGGTAGCAAGCCCTTTCGATGGTTAATCACTGGAAGTATCGTCCCCACAGATCATATCGACTCTAGCGTGGCTGAGCTTCCTCGCGATGCGGCCAGGCACTTTTGCCTTAAGTGGCAGCTTGGTGCAGAAAATGTGCGAAACTTGCCTCATGAAGCACGTAAAGCGATGCGGCATCTTGATCTCAATGAGATGGGTCAACAGTTGATTCACCAAGCCGAAACGCTGCACGATTTAGTTTCTGACGATTCGTTTTGGTAAGGAATACGCGCAAAAAAAAAGGCCGCTCAAGAGCGGCCTTTTTCGTGTTTTACATCCACACCTTTATTTGTCTTCCATGCTCCATGAAAGACGAACGAAGTATCCACGGCCAAACAAACGATAGGTCGAGGGGTCCGTTTTGGCATTAAAGCCAAGGTCGATGTAAGGTGGCGCTTCATCAGTGACGTTGTTGATACCGGTGCTAATACTCACTCCACTATTGGGATGCGTGTATTTAAACGTCAGGTCGTGGTAAAGCTGAGAGTCTACCTTTTGAGTGTATCCAACACCAAAGGCGTCGTCAGACTTAAGCTCACTGATATATTCACCTAGATAAGCAACCCTGAAGTTACCTTTCATCCAATCAACCGAGTAGTTAATTTTGTCTTCGGCAAATGCGCTACCGTTGTAACGTCCACTATTATCTACTTTTTCATCACCAGGGAACGCTTGGCGTTCGCGTTCACTTAGATGAGACCAGAGAACGGCAGTATCGAATTGACCAAAATCAGTCTCGAAGACGAATCTAACTTCGGTATCGATGCCTCCAGCGGTTTCGAGTGCAACGTTCAAGGGGCCGTCCAGAACCTGTGCGATACTGTAGTCAGCACGACGAGTGATCAGTGCACAAGAGCCCGCGTTCAGGGCGTTGTAGCAATCATCAAGGATATAATTTACGCCAAGAGCGCTAATCATATTCTCGAGTTCTGTTTCCCAGTAATCAACAACGACGCTAAGGCTGCCAAGCTTGAACTCAGGAGTCCAAACAATACCGGCAGTAAAAGTATCACCGAATTCTGGCTCTAGGTCGGGGTTTCCGCCAACGCGTGCCAGCAACTGAGAATCTAACTGAAGACCTGTTTGCGCACATCCAGGTGGTAATGCATCACCAGGGGCAGGGATACAAGGGTCTCTGTAGGTCGGGAATGAATCAACCTGACCAGCAAAGGCTTCACCGATACTCGGCGCTCTGAAGACTTCGCCTTGTGTTGCTCGGAATTTCAGATCTTCCAATACGTAGAATTCAACACCAACTTGGTACGTTGATTCAGAACCGAAAGTGTCAAAATCGTCGTATCGCATACCTGCAGTGATATCCAACGACTGGGTGCCATTGTCGAAAACGGGTAAAAGAAGTTCGCCGTAGATGCTGTCTGACTTGTAAGAGCCATCAGTACCCGCGCCGGTGTTACCCGTGACTTCATCTTTTTGTTTGCCAGAATCCGGGATAAAGGTGAACTGTTCTTTTCGGTATTCGTAACCAGCAGCCCAACCAATCGGACCACCTGGAAGTTCCCAGCCGCTTCCTGCGACGCTGAATCCCCACTGATCCTGCTCTCCCTCAAGGGAATCTACCAGCACAACCCCGACATAGGAAAGCATTTCTGGTGTAAGAGCACCAGGACCGCCAAAGAAGTTAATAGGAACACAACCAGCGATCAGAGAACTAGCGTCGCTGATATCATTGTAACATTCTGGGCTGCCGTCACCATTAAGGTCGGCAGAGGGGCCCATCGCGTTTGTCAGGTTAGGCCCAAAGAACTGACCGTAGTCAGTTGAGGTCGAATCCGTCCAGCCTTTGTTGTAATAGACTTCCCAGTCCATTTCCATGAACTCACCACTAGCAACCACGTTAACCTGCAACTGGTCTACATCTTGCTCGAACCGTCGATTAGTCTCCACCATTCTGCGCCTGGCGTCCCTAACGGGCTCGTACCTAAGTGGACCGGCAATACCTTCTGGTGTTAGGTTGTATGCATCGATTGCCTGAGTCAGGTAGTAGTTATCCTCAGAGATTCCGGAAAAAGGATTACCCTCAAAAACGCCCTGATAAGAAGGGTCCGTAGGGGAGTTGTAAGGCTGCGGAGCCAGTTCCTGAGATGATTTTCGGTTGCTGAATCTTACCTCGGCTGTCAGCTCAATATCATCAGTCAGATCATAATTGATGTTACCGAAGATATTTGTTCGCTCGTAGGGCGTTTGGATATAGTTAACTGGAGCGTAGTTATAGGTGCGTCCGTCGAATGGGATTAAGCCATTGCCTTCATTGATGAAAGTTCCCTGATCGGCAAATGCCACCCTGGACTCCGGTATCCGTGACGAGCCAATGATGTAACAACCACCAGAGGTCGTGCCATCATAAGGCGCTGTTAGCTGATTTTCGCAACCGCCCGGATAGATGTACCAG
>JABIVN010000541.1 GCA_018667205.1 Gammaproteobacteria bacterium
AGGAGAAGAAGATGGTGTTGGTGCAGCCGGAGTCCTGACGATGGACCAGATGCTCACAGACCCAGAGCAGGCGATTGATTTCATTGCACAAACAAACTGCGATGCACTGGCTATTGCGATCGGTACCAGCCATGGCGCCTACAAATTCTCGAGGCCACCAACCGGCGATATCCTGTCGATAGATCTCATCAAGAAGATTCATGAGGCGCTACCTAATACCCATCTTGTCATGCATGGTTCAAGTAGTGTCCCGCAGGACTGGTTAACGGTCATCAATGAAAATGGTGGCGAGATCCCGGAGACCTATGGTGTCCCCGTTGAAGAGATTCAGCAGGGCATTAAACATGGCGTGCGAAAGGTTAACATCGACACTGATCTGCGCCTTGCATCTACCGGTGCCATCAGGCGCTTCCTTCATGAGAATAAAGCTGAGTTTGACCCTAGAAAATACCTGGCGGCTTCTCAGAATGCGATGCGTGATATTGTGATTGCTCGATACGACGCCTTTGGTACGTCAGGCAACGCCTCAAAAATCCGACCTATTACGCTAGATGAAATGTCGAACAGGTATCTGTCTGGCCAACTAAACCAGAAAGCTACTTGAACGCATGATCGGTATTCTGCCGCGATTAATAGAGATCGTCGGGGAAGAAAATGTCTCGAATAAAGAAAGCGACCTAGTTACTTACGGCTTGGATTGGACGAGGTTTTTTGAACCAGATCCAATCGCTGTCGTTTTTGTGCGCACAACAGAGCAAGTTATTCAGCTTGTTCAATTCGCAAGAAAGGAAGGTGTTGGGCTTGTTCCGTCCGGTGGGCGCACCGGTCTGTCCGGTGGTGCTTGTGCGATTGACAGGGAAGTTGTGGTTTCCTTCGAGAAGATGAACCAGGTCGTTGAATTCAGCTCGGCAGATGCGTCAGTTACCGTCCAAGCGGGTGTCATCACGGCAAATCTGCAGGCCTTTGCGCAAGAGAAAGGTCTGTACTATCCCGTTGATTTTGCGTCCAGTGGTTCCAGTCAGGTAGGCGGCAATATTGCGACGAACGCCGGGGGAATTCGGGTCCTGCGTTACGGAATGACCAGGCAGCAGGTTTCTGGCTTGAAGGTGGTCACTGGTGCTGGAGAGCTCCTTGAGCTCAACAAGGGGTTGACGAAAAACAATACGGGGTACGATCTGCGGCACCTCTTTATCGGCAGCGAGGGTACGCTGGGGTTTGTGGTAGAGGCCACTTTTCAGTTGGCTGCAACCCCAGAGAAAGCTACCGTGATGTTGCTCGCTATGAACAGGATGGAAGATTGCCTTGAAATTCTGACTGCGTTCCGCGAACACATCACCCTTAACGCTTTTGAGTTTTTTTCTCACAAGGCGCTCGAAGCTGTTCTCTTGCACAGCGATCTAGAGCCACCATTTGCGAGAACGTCTATTTTCTACGTGTTGCTTGAATTTGAGAGCCCTGATGAGCAGGCGTTAGTTAATGCGCTGAAGGCATTTGAACGCTGTACCAGTCAGAGATGGGTGGCGGACGGCATTGTGGCATCAAGTGAGAGCCAGAATCGGGCCCTCTGGCAGTACCGGGAAAGAATTTCAGCATCCATCACATCCCGAACGCCCTATAAGAATGATATTGCAGTCAGGGTAAGTCAGGTACCTGAATTCCTGCATACGGTTGAGCGGTTGGTAGGAATATCGTATCCAGACTTTGAGATTGTTTGGTTCGGACACATTGGGGACGGCAACCTGCATCTTAATATTCTTAAGCCTGCAGAAATGTTGACCGATCAGTTCAAGAAGCAATGCGAGCAGGTCAGCGATACCGTTTTTGCGGCTGTCCGGGAGTTTGGTGGCAGCATATCTGCCGAGCATGGAATTGGTTTGCTGAAGAAGGAGCAGCTGCACTTCAGCCGGAGTGACGAAGAGATAGCGTCCCTAAGGTCCATCAAAACCATCTTTGATCCTGACGGCATTATGAACCCAGGGAAATTGCTCTAAGGTTATCCATCGGTCTGATGGGGCCCCGCAGGGTGAAGCTCCTCAACACCGGATTGCCGCCCAACCAGCAAGACATCTGCGGGTCTTTTAGCAAACAGCCCTTGAGTTACCACACCCGTAAGACCATTAATGCTGTCTTCCATAGCGCGGGGATCAGTGATTGACAGGCCATGAACATCAATGATCATATTGCCATTATCTGTGATGAACCCCTGCCGGTAAACGGGTTGGCCACCCAGACCCACAAGTTTCCTGGCGACTGCAGATCGGGCCATCGGAATGACTTCGACGGGCAGTGGGAAATCGCCAAGAACGTCTACAAGCTTAGTGTCATCGACGATACAGACAAATTGCCTGGCGACGGATGCAACAATCTTTTCTCTTGTCAGTGCGCCGCCGCCTCCCTTGATCAACTCCAGGTTCGGGTTGACTTCGTCGGCGCCATCGACATACACAAGTAGTTCGTTAACGTCGTTTAGATCATAGACTGGAATCCCGTGCTTTTTGAGACGATCGGCGGTTGCTTGCGAACTGGCTACCGCACCATCGAATCGATGCTGGAACGTCGCTATTGCGTCAATGAAAAAGTTTGCAGTTGAGCCAGTGCCTACCCCGATGACGGTTTCTTTTGTGAGCAAAGGCTCGATGTAGTCAGCTGCACGTTGTCCAACAGCGGCTTTGAGTTCGTTTTGGTTCATTAATATTGGCACCAAGGTGAAGAGTCGAAGAATCAAGAGGCCCAGCTTAATGATCGTGGCCTTTAATGGTAGTGGTCTTTAATGGTAGTGGCCTTTAATGGAAGTGGCTTTTAATGCTAGTGACCCTTATTGGTCGTGAGTGGCCAGGCTTACACAAACTGCGTTCAGTTGGCTAAGATGAGGGCACCTTCAAGATGGATCTCGCGCGTGGAAAAGTATGTCAAAAAAATCCTAGAGGCGAATGTTTATGACGTTGCTAT
>JABIVN010000059.1 GCA_018667205.1 Gammaproteobacteria bacterium
CTTTTATTCGGAAGAAGTCCTTGAGGTGACAACCGCCACGCTCAGATTGGCGGGATCAAGCGAAACCCACCTGGAGAATATTCAGGTGGGGCGGCAGGGTTACCTCCAGACTTCGCCTGAATATGCAATGAAGTGTCTTCTAGCCGAGCATCGCCGCAGCATTTTCCAAATTTGTCCAGCGTATCGGGGCGGAGAAATCGGTCGACGCCATCGTGTGGAATTCCAAATGCTGGAATGGTATCGATGCGGTCACACCCTGCATGAGTTGATGGATGACCTTCAGGCTATGCTGAGACATGTCAGTCATCAAATGGGGAATTACGGGATTCAACCCATTAGTCACGCTGTTGATCGCTATTCATACCGTCAGTTGTTCGAAAAATATCTCAAGGTAAATCCGCACTTGGTAGCGGTTGAGGGGCTTGCAGGGCTTGTCGCTCCCGGAGTCACCGCCCACCTAGATGAGCACTCTACGCTGGGTGACCATCTTGACGCGGTGTTTTCGGATGCTATTGAACCACAGCTATTGGCGCCGACGATCGTTTATGACTTCCCGGCTTGTCAGGCTGCGCTTGCGGAAACAAAAAGAACCGCGGTGGGTGATCTGGTTAGCGATCGTTTTGAGCTCTATGTGGGTGGCGTTGAAATCGCTAATGCCTATCAGGAGCTGTGTGATGGACAAGAGCTAATCCGACGATTTGCAGTGAATAATCAACAACGGCAAGCTACGGGCAAGCCGATAATCGCCGATGATATGGAATTGCTCGCCGTCATTGATGACCTTCCAAGATGCGCAGGTGTTGCGCTGGGCATTGATCGGTTAACGATGGCGTTAAGAGGCCTTGAAGATATCGCTGGTGTTTAGTGGCTGACTAAAAAACGATCGATTGGCCATATTTTACCTGTTCGCCTTCCTTGACAGAAAAAGCCATTCGTTCCTTAAAGATTAAAATGACGGTGGAACCCATTTCAAACTGACCAAGTTCATCACCCTGGTCGAAGCTGCGTTTCATTTCGGTGGTGATCTGTAACCTTGGTTTGTAGGCCCGGTCAAGCCAAGCCGGCTTGATACCCGCTACCAGCATGGCGCCGACCAGCACGGCAACCGCGGGGCCAGCGTCGGTTCGGAACCTGCAGACTAACCGCTCATTTCTCGCGAAAAGATGGGGTAAGTGCAACGCTGTTGATTGGTTGACTGAAAAAAGGTCTCCGGGAACATAGGTCGCATGATGAAGTTCACCTGTCCATGGCGCATGCACCCGGTGGTAGTTGTGAGGGGCAAGGTAGATGGTGATGAAGGAGCCGGCTGAAAAATCATCAATGTCGTTACTGGCGATGAGCTTTGCCAGTGAATAAGAATGATTCTTTGACTGGATGAGGGTATCACCATCAATATTGCCCAGTGCTGCCACGGTCCCGTCAGCGGGGCTGCTGACGGTGCCCCCGATAGCTCGACTTTCGGGCTTAAGGGATCGCGTGAAAAAGTCGTTGAAGGATCGGTAATCTGATGTTCTCTCTCTCTGTGCTTCACCCAGATCAATCTTGTAGAGCATACAAAAAATGTTAATGAATAAACCTTTAATCAAAGGCAGCTCGCTTTTGGCAACATATCCTACGAGCCTGCTAAGGAAATGTTTGGGAATGATTCGTTGAAAGAAAGCGAACATAACGTCAGGCTGCCGGGTTGTCTATTGGTGTATCTGAATCGTTTCCCCATTCTGCCCAGGATCCATGATAGGCCTTAATGTTGAGACCAAGAATCTTGCCGACCAGATAGGTGAGTCCGGACCGATGATGTGTCTGGCAATGGGTAATAATTTTACTCGAGGACTTGAATCCCTTTGCGCTCACTAAACTGCCGATGTCTTGGCGAAGCCTTAGCCCGTTTTGCCGGTCCATCAGTTCCATCCAGTCAAGATTAATCGACCCTGGAATGTGTCCACCGCGTGCAGCAAAGACTTTTTCGCCCATGTACTCCTCCGGTGACCTGGCATCCCAGATTTGCGTATTCGCCTCGCTAAGCGAGGTTAACACCTCTGTTTGTTCGGCGATAAACTCCGGGTGAATCGTCAGGGAGACGCTTGTTTCCTTGGTTTCCGTTGCGCTTGCCGTTAACGGAAGCTGATCTTCTGCCCACGCAATGAGTCCGCCATTCAGGTATGAGCTTTTTTGATGTCCAACAACATCCAGGGTCCAGATAAAACGGCCTGCCCAACCGCCGCCTTCGTCATCGTAGGCGACAATGTGTTTTCCGGGCTCATAACCGATACGCGAGAATAATCTTTCCAACCTGTCGACGGATGGCAGTTTGCCAACAGCAGGCGGTGTGCCAGAGATCAGCTCGGCCGGCGAAATGTGGACTGCACCAGGGATATGGTGGCGCAGGTAGTTTTCATCTCGGCAGAGGTCAACGACCAGGTACTCGGTGCCTTTAGGTTCGTCGGCAAGTAACTTGGCAAGCGCGGTTGGTTCAATCACCAGCGGTTTCATGGGATGTCTCGATTTTGGCAGCGCCCTATTCTACACTGACTTATAAATCTTCTTGGAGAAGAAAGGCGCTTTTCGGTTAATATCTGTCTTTTAGCTGTTCTAGCTAAGACTCTTTTCGGAAAAAAACATGACGAATAGCACGAACCAGAACCTGGTGTGGATGGATCTGGAGATGACTGGCCTGGATCCGGAAGCGGAACGCATACTGGAACTCGCCACGCTGGTCACAGACTCAGATCTCAATCTTATTGCACAAGGGCCTGTGATTTATGTTCGGCAAAGTGAAGACCTCATTGCCCGAATGGACGAGTGGAACACCAAACATCACAATGAATCGGGGTTGATTGATCTTGTTCGCGAGGAAGGGATCAGTGAGCGTGAGGCCGAGCGCACAACGCTTGCGTTCCTGGCGGAACATACCACTGCGGGGGTATCGCCCTTGTGCGGAAACAGCATCGGCCAGGATCGGAGATTCCTGGTGAAGTACATGCCCGAGCTAGAGAGCTTCATGCATTATCGTAATCTGGACGTCAGTTCAGTGAAGGAGTTGGCGCTGCGATGGCGACCTGATATCGCCGCAAGTTATCAAAAAAAAGGCGCCCACCGAGCGCTGGATGACATCGTCGAATCGATTGAAGAGCTAAAGCATTACCGGGCGCACTTCTTCAAGATGAGCTGATGATTGGCTGATGCTGTTCAATGGCCCATTCAATGTGATGATCAACCAGTGCTGAGTATCCTTTCCGGTTGTTCAGCGCTGCCACGACATCCCGCCTGGCCACCCCGCCTGCAGTAACGCTTGCTTTAAAATCAATGTTTCCTAACCCTACCGCAAGGTTTCGAAGCCAGCCTTCATAACCCGTGCGGCGTATGGCTGAGCCTTCCGTATTCTTTAGAAACGCCGCCTCACTCCAGCTAAAGAGATCAAGAAGGTCGACATTATCAAGCCCGTGTCTCGGTTCGAAGTCTGGCTCCGAGGTCTGCTTGGCGTATCGGTTCCAGGGACACGCCAGTTGGCAATCATCGCAACCAAAGACTTTATTGCCCATTGGCTTTCGAAGCTCCAGGGGTATGGCGCCCCTGTTCTCAATTGTTAGGTAAGAAATGCATCTTCTGGCGTCCAGCGTGTAGGGCGCGACAATTGCTTTTGTGGGGCAGATATCAATACAGGCGGTACATGAACCGCAGCGGTTGGTTTGCGGACCGGGGCTTTGGGTAAGCGGGAGGTTGGTGAGGATTTCGCCCAGGAAAAACCAGGACCCTGCCTTCTCGTTGATCAGCAAAGTGTGTTTTCCGATCCACCCCAGCCCTGACTTCTCTGCAAGTGCCTTCTCAAGGATGGGTGCGCTGTCGGTAAAAACACGTGAATCGAAGTCATGAAACCCCTGATTCTCGCAGTACTCACTGATTTTTTTGACTAATCGTTTTAGTTTGTTGCGGATTACTTTGTGGTAATCCCTGCCCAGCGCATACCTGGAGATGTATGCCTTGTCTCCCTGCGCCAGAATTTCTTCAGGTGCTGGCTGCTTTTGCAGGTAATCGAGCCTAACGGTAATGATTGAATGCGTACCCGGGTGCAGCAGTTCGGGTTGCCAGCGCATGCTCCCGTGCCGTGCCATGTATTCCATCTCGCCGTGGTATTCATCAGCTAGCCAGGTCTTTAGCCGGCCTCCGTGGTCTTCAAGGTCGATATCTGCAATGCCGACGCCAGAGAAGCCGAGTTCTCGTCCCCAATCGGGTAGCAGGTCTTTGAGCGCCTCCCAGTCAACTTTGTGGTGATGATTCAGGGTCATTTTGAGGAATCTCTGGGCTATTCGCAGATACAGGCGGACATTGTCCTATAATCAGGGTTTGAATGTTGGTGAACAATACCGTGACTTCAATCTATCTCGCGCAACAGGTTCGTGAACTCGATCGGATGACGATCGAACAAGAGGGCGTTTCAGGCATTAAATTGATGCGTAGCGCAGCCCAAGCTTGTGTTGATGTACTGCTGGAACAGTCACCCTCCCCTGGGAAAGTCAGTGTTTTGTGTGGTTCGGGTAATAATGCCGGGGATGGTTTCATCATCGCCGGGTTGCTCGCGAACAAGGGAATAGAGGTGACCGTCGGTTTGGTTGGTAAACGTCCCCCCGCGGAAACGGACGCGAGCAAGGCATACGAATACTGCAGCGATGCTGGCGTCGAAATACTAACCGCTGAAGATTCGCTACAACATTCACTATTCGTCGTAGATGCGTTACTGGGCACTGGATTAACGGGTCCTGTGAGACCTGGGTATCATCGGGTCATTTCAGCAGTTAACTTGCAGAAATGTACTGTGCTTTCGGTAGATCTTCCTTCCGGCTTGTGCGCCGATACGGGCAACATTTTGGGTACATGCATTAAGGCGGACATGACCGTCACTTTTATTGGCCGAAAACTCGGCTTGCTGACGAATGATGGTCCAGAGATGGTGGGTAAACTTAATTTTGCGGACCTTTCGGTGCCGACTGCTGTCTTTGATGCAATCGAACCCAGTGTGGGCATGTTGAGTTATGAGCAGCAAATTCGGAAACTGCCCGTCAGAAACAGGAATGGGCACAAAAATCACCACGGCCATGTGTTGGTTGTCGGCGGCGACCAGGGAATGGCAGGTGCTGCCGCCATGGCAGCCGAGGCCGCGATCTATTCCGGCGCCGGTCTTGTTTCTGTGGCAACACATCCATCGAGCGTCAGCTCACTGGTAGCAAGGCGACCGGAAATAATGGTCAAAGCGGTCACGACCACTGATGAACTGAAAGAAATGATGAGCCGGGCAACGGTTATTGTCGTGGGGCCCGGTCTCGGAATAGAGAGTCTCGGAATAGAGAGTCTCGGAATGGAGAGTCTTGGTAGTGACCGTAGTTGGGGCTCTCAATTGTTTAATACTGTACTGCAGTCCGAGCTACCTATGGTGATTGATGCCGATGGGTTGAACCGATTGAGCCGCTTGCCAGAACGGTCTGCGAGAAGAGATAACTGGATTCTGACTCCCCACCCAGGAGAGGCCCGTCGCCTTTTGGGCAAGAACGTTCAGGTGGATCGATTAGCCTCGGTGAAACAATTGCAGGAAAAGTACGGCGGTGTTTGCTTGCTCAAAGGTGTGGGCACGCTGATAGCCAGCGGCCCTGATGTATGCCTTTGTCCCTATGGTAATCCGGGTATGTCGGCTGCGGGCATGGGCGATGTGCTGTCCGGGGTTATTGGTGCTTTGGTTGCCCAAGGGCTGGATATTGATGATGCAACTTGCCTCGGCGCCGTTGTGCACTCGCTCGCCGCTGACAATATTACGGCAAGGCAAGGTGAGCGAGGTTTGCTCGCGACCCAACTCTTGCCTGAAATAAGAAGCCTTCTTAATGGCATACGGGGCTAATGACACCAGATGATTAAATTTGAACTCACGAGTGAAAAAGAAATGCTTGCGCTGGGCGCAACGCTGGCGCGGTTGTTGCACGGCGAAGGTGTACTTCATCTCAGCGGGGACCTTGGTGTGGGTAAAACGACATTATGCAGGGGCATACTGCGAGCCATGGGCCATTCAGGGGCAGTGAAGAGTCCAACTTTTACCCTCGTTGAGCCTTATCAGTTTTCGACATCAGAGGTTTATCACTTTGA
>JABIVN010000542.1 GCA_018667205.1 Gammaproteobacteria bacterium
CAGGAAGACTTTGCTGCCTATTCCTATACAACAGCCTATAACCTGACCGGGTGGCCATCGGTAGTGATCCGGGCGGGTACGGACCCAGATGGATTACCGATTGGCGTACAAATCCTGTCCCGTCCTTTTCGGGAAGATCAGTGCCTTGCAGTAGCGTCCTGGCTGGAAGCCAAACTGGGAGCATTTCCTGACGCCAGTCATTCAAACTTGAATGCCACTGCGCAAAATAGGGGAATCAATGTATAATCGAACAATCGCTTTAAGCACTAAACTCACGCTATTCCAGCGATAAGCTGGCTCTTGACGCCCGAGCTGTTACAAGCTCCGGCACAGTTTTATGTCAACAGCAACATTAGAACCTGCAGGACTAAAGATGAAGATAAGACAGACTATTGCGTGCGCTCTAAGCGCCGTCATCCTCACGTCGGCCTCAGTTCACGCCGAAACACTGGAAGAAATATACAATCTGGCCGTGACTAACGACCCACAATTGGGCTCTGCTCAGGCTGTATTCCTGTCGCAGAACGAGGTGGTCGCCCAAAGCAGGGCACGGATTTTGCCAAACGTTTCACTGGTCGGCCAGACCTCTAACAACATGCGCCGCATCCCGACCAACCCCTCTCCACCCTCCAGCAATTTCAACGATCACAACTGGGCCGCCGTATTAAACCAGCCGATTTTTCGCCTGGACAGCTGGTATAGTTTTCAACAATCAAAAAGCATTCAAGCTGAAGCCATCGCCAATTTTGCCGCGGAACAACAGGCATTGTTAGTCCGGGTTTCACAAAGTTACTTCGCCATACTTGATGCTAACGCTGCATTATCAGCGACTAATGCAGAGCGAAATGCTGTTCAGAGGCAACTCGAACAAGTTCAACAACGGTTCGACGTTGGACTCGTCGCCATTACCGACGTTCTGGAATCACAGGCAGCTTACGACACTTCCACCGTCAATGTCATTGAATCAGAGGGAGCGCAATCGACTGCCTTCGAACCTTTATTCAGACTAACAGGTCGAAATCTGACAGTAGTCAGTGCCCTGGTAGAGGATTTCCCCGTCAAATACCCGGACCCGCAGAATGAAGACGCCTGGGTTGATACCGCGTTTCAAAATAACTATTCCCTGATCGCAGCACGAGCAAGACTCCGCAGCGCCGAGCGAGGATTACAGATCGCTAAAACAGGCCATTACCCCACAATCGACGGACAGGTTGCGTGGTCCCACAATGTATCAGGATCTAACAACTTCCTGGGAAACAAGGTTGAAAAAGAAGTCTTTCCCTGAACCTTAGTATCCCTATCTACCAAGGTGGAGGTGTTAGATCGGGTGTTAAACAGGCCGGTTACAACCTAGAGGCCGCTCGGCAAAACCTTGACTTGGTAGAAAAGCAAGTCGCTGAAGCTACACGTATTCTCTACACCGCCATCAACACCGATGTAGCAAGAGTCCGCGCCAGATTACGTGGTATCGAGTCAAGCCAGAGCGCTTTGGATGCAACCCAAACCGGTTACGAAGTAGGAACACGTAATATCGTAGACGTTTTGAACGCCCAACAGAGCCTGTACCTATCCCAATTTCAGTACGCAAAGTCTAGATACACTTATGTCATCGATACCCTGCTGCTGAAACAGTCTGTTGGCACCCTAAATCCAGAAGACATTTACTCACTAAGTCGCTTTCTTGACAACGAGGAAAAAATCTCCAGAAACACGCCAACCACTCGATAGATGTATTAATTATGCGCATTTTTGGAGCCACTTTAATCATTATTGCGGTCACCGTTGGGATGTTTGTATCTGCGACCAATGAAGAAAACCCAACGGCCATCGCTACCGCTGAAACCGCGCCGGCGTTTTTGACTAACGATGAAGAAAACAACATATCGGTCTTCAAAAGCGCCAGCCCAAGCGTTGTGTTTGTCACCAACACGCAACTGAGAAGACAACGTTTTTCACTCAATGTCATGGAAATACCGAGGGGCAGCGGCACTGGCTTTATCTGGGACGAGTCGGGGCTAATCGTGACGAATTTCCATGTCGTGCAGGGCGCCAACAAAATTACCATCGAGCTTCAATCAAACAAGAGCTATCAAGCGACTGTTATTGGAACCGCGCCAGAAAAAGATATCGCACTTCTGAAGATCGATGCACCAAATGAAAATCTACAACCTTTACCTCTAGGTGACTCGACATCCCTGGCGGTCGGCAGAAAGGTCCTAGCCATAGGTAACCCTTTCGCACTGGATACAACACTGACGGTTGGCGTCGTCAGCGCATTGGGTAGAGAAATAAAATCGATCACAAACCGAACAATCAAAAACGTTATTCAGACTGATGCGGCCATTAACCCTGGTAACTCAGGGGGGCCGTTGCTGAATTCAAACGGCGAGTTGGTGGGTGTTAACACCGCCATCTATTCTCCGTCGGGCGCAAGCGCAGGGATAGGATTCGCTATTCCCGTCAATGCAGTCAAGGTAATCATTCCCCAGTTGATCGAACACGGTAAGTTAATCCGTCCTGTTTTAGGTATCGAGACATTAACCGACTACTGGACGCGTCGCCTGAGAGTAAAAGGCGTTGCTATCCTGTCAGTCAGAGAAGGCCTTCCAGCGGCCGAGGCTGGTATGATAGGCGTGAGAGAAGACCGACGTGGCAAAATTCACCTTGGTGATGTGATCATCGCAATCAACGGCAAAAACGTCACTAATGAAGACTCACTGCTCAACCAGTTGGAACAATTTTCACCCGGCGACACCGTCGAAATCACTACGCTCAAAGACGAAAAAATACATAATTACAAGGTGCAACTGGTAGCACCGGAAGCATAAATGTTCCTTTACGATCTAAACCGTAACCAAAAAGAAGCCTTTATATGCCTGGCTCACGTCGTCGTCGTATCGGATGGAGAGTTAAGTCCAGGGGAGCAGCAGATGATGGGCGAACTGAAAAGGGAGATTGGTCTCTCTTCAGAGTTCGAACCCCACTACATGCCGATTGATGGTATTGGAGACATTTTTAATACAAGAAGTTCAAGGGTTGCCACCATTATTGCGTTGATCAGACTCGGTTATGCTGATGGCGAATTTGAGATAGAAGAACAGTTTTTGCTAAGAGAAATCTGCGCAACTTTCGAGGTCACGGAACCAGACTTCACGATCATCGAGAACTGGGTTCGTCGTCTGGTCGCGCTTGAAAGAGAAGCTCGAGCTTTTATGTGAATAAACCTCGACCGGTATTAGCTGGGCGAACCCTGATCGTTCTGCTAAACGTGATCGTTCTGCTTAGCAGCTGCACTAACCACTCCACTGGGCACTCCACTGGGCACTTCGCGAGCCACTCCACGAGCCACTCCACGAGGCACTCCGATAACGAGACTGAACAGAAACGCACTGGTGAAATACTACTGGCCACTCCGCCGAAAGACTGGATAAGTATTTTCCAGCTCAAAAATGACAGCACACGTCTCACTGACTTTATTCCCCCAGGCCAAAGTAAAAATAACTGGTCAACGAAAATATCATTTGAAGCACGCTCAACAGAAACGCTATCACTTGATCCTATTGAACTTTTATTCCTTGAAGCCGAGGCAGATCAGTCGAGGTGTAACCGTGTTAGTCACTACAATATTTTCTCTGGCCTGGAGAATAACTATCAGACGTCAGTACGGTTGTTTCTTTGTGGCGAAAATACGTTCACCCACCGTGGTGAGATTAAGCTGATAAAAGCCATCAGAGGGGACGGCTACCTCTACTCTGTACGAATAGTAAGAAGGACGCCCCCCTTTGACGTGAACAAGGAAGATATCACCCAACAGGAAGTTGCACTCTGGTCGACTTACCTACGCAAAATCTCGGTCTGCGACGGGTCTACGGAGCATCCATGTCCTAAGACTGAGTCTGAGTCTGAGCCTGAGCCTGAGCCTGGGAAAAACCCTGAAAACCAGACCGAAACCCGGTTAAAAACTTACTGAAACTCGGGTCAATAGTGCAACCTTCGCTGGGCGCTCGGCCCGTTGCCGGCCCCAAGGACTGTGCAAAACTGGTTTAGTGAATCTACGCACGAAACTACATCAATTTACCTACTACCTATTCCCTGGTCAGTGCATCCTGTGCAAAAGCCTGACCTCCCGTGCGCTGGACATCTGTCTGGCCTGCGAATCAGAATTACCCTGGTTAGGAAACTGCTGCCCCTATTGCGCTGAACCATCCACAAACATACTTCCTTGCGCCCGGTGCCTGCAGCAGCCGCAAACCTTTAGCGCAACCCTGTGCGGGTTTGAATATCGATTCCCGATTAATACCCTCATACATGCTTTCAAAGACAGCCAGCACCTTTGCTCTGGCTATGTACTTACCCACCTCGCTTATGAGCGTCATCGAAAAACGCTGAGCAATATCTCGGTAGAGGATCTACTTGTTGTACCCGTGCCGCTACATCCCCGAAAATCCCGTGCAAGAGGCTTTAATCAATCACACTTGATCGCTCAGCAACTGGCAGAGCTGATACCAGCAACGCTGGACCAGACACTGCTGTACCGGGTGATTGATACACCAGATCAAAAAAATCTTCCCCTGTCAGCAAGGAAAAAAAATCTAAAGGATAGCTTTCAGGTAGCACGGAATCTAAAAGGAAACCGCGTTTTGCTGGTAGACGATGTCGTCACAACAGGAACAACAATCACGGAGATATCACGTTGCCTCCTTGAATCAGGCGCTTCCGATGTCGTCGTTTTCGCCGTCGCTCGAACCCCCCCGTAACCACTCTTACTCGCTTTCCTGCAGTCAAACAGTCGGTATGTTAAAGTCCTTCTTTTTTTAGTAATGAGCGCTATGGACTGGGAACATTCCACCATCAGTAAAGACTTCAACCCAGGTTTAACTGAGCCTGAAGCATCTGAGCAAAGTTATCACATCGTCATCTCGGACGGCGAAGTGCTTTGCGTTGACGGCCAGCACCCATGGCGCCCGCTTACCGGCAATGAATTTCAATGGTGCGGCCTGGATGCCGTTTCATCGCACTATCTTGGTGATCTTGGCGGCACCCCTATCTATGCAGTCGAAGTTGACCCTGATGCAGATGAACCCTCAGGTTACGGTTTCGAATCCTTGTGGTCATTCCTGACCAGCGTCGAACAACCTGTATTTTACCTGATCGGCAGAGCCAAGCAGGTCATCGAGTGGCATCAGCATCATCACTTTTGCGGCGCATGCGGGCAGGTAACTTCAACAACACCCCTGGATCGCTCAAGGAAATGTGAGTCCTGCAACATCGCCTTCTATCCCAGGTTGTCTCCATCCATCATTGTCCTAATCAACAGGGGCGAAGAAATTCTTCTTGCCAAAAATGCTCACGCTCGCGGCAATTTCTACAGCACGCTGGCGGGTTTTGTAGAACCGGGAGAATCCATTGAAGAGACGGTCCATCGCGAAGTGTTCGAGGAAGTCGGGCTCAAGGTCAAGAACCTCAAGTACTATAACAGCCAATCATGGCCCTTCCCGAATTCACTGATGCTTGGTTTTCACGCTGAATACGATAGTGGTGACCTGGTATTGCAGGAAGAAGAAATTGCAGATGCACAATGGTTCCATTACAACGATCTTCCGCACAAACCAGCGATGATGTCCATTTCTGGATGGTTAATAGATGACTTCA
>JABIVN010000543.1 GCA_018667205.1 Gammaproteobacteria bacterium
ATAACACGCCGCGGGCTTTTCATATAACACGCCGCGGGCTTTTCATATAACACGCCGCGGGCGCTTACTCGAGATGATTCCCGTGTTGACGCCGGACCAGTTTAGGCCGCCGAAGAGTCGGGCGTATTCTATTTTCATACAGCGGTCCATGACCACTGTCATCCCTTTGTCTCTGGCCTCTGTGGCGGCTTGTTCGTTAGCGATGCCCAGTTGCATCCAGAAAACCTTGGCGCCCAGCTTTGCTGCACCGTCAATAAAGCTTGGGACATTCTCTGATCGTTGGAATAGATCAACGACATCGACGGGCTCATTGATTGATGCAAGGTCAGGGACACAGGGTTGCCCCAGTATTTCGTCATAATTGGGGTTAACCGGAATTACGTTGTAACCGTGGTCCAGTAGATATTTTGCAGCAAAGTAACTTGGCCTAGACCAATTGCCAGACAAACCGACGATCGCGATGGTAGAGCTCTCTTCGAGAATAGTCCGAAGCTGGATATTTGAAAGGTTGTCGGCGGTCATTGTTGCGCTCCAGAAAGAACGTCAATTGTACATCAAGGCCCGTGGCTTGTTTTCAAAACTCGTTGTTTCGTGTCAGCAATCATCCAGACCGAACCTGTTGATGAGTAGTGACTCCAGAGGAACAGAAAAAAAGAAGTCAGCGACACAGGTAGAATCAAGACCGTTGATATCAAGCCCATTGACATCAAGCCCATTGATATCAAGTCCGCGAGAGAATGGGTGTGTTCATTGCTGTTTGATAGGTAATGAGTGTTTAGAGGTTAAATGTCTTTACCGTCAGTGCGAGTGGCGATATGCGCCGCTAGATCAAATTTGAAAACCGGTCCCCTGGCGACCATTGCCGCGGCGTGTTCGGTGACAAGGTAATCCCATCCAGCATGCGGGAATATGTAAAACTGATCTTTTTCGACCGCGTCGAATACATATGCCGCTAGAGCTTCCGGCGATTTACTTCCAGCCAGTAGCTCATTAATGCCAAGGCCAGAGTTCGCGGGGTTGGTGTCACTTTTGAACTCTCTGGGTCGGTTACGTTCAGCGTCCCCGATTTTTGTGTTAACCCATCCAGGGCAGACAACCGATGCCCCAATGGTTCCACCGGCGGTTTCAAGGTCATTGGCCAAGGCTTCACTGAGGATGATGACCCCGTACTTACTGATGCCGTAGGGCACACTCCCGGGGATAAACGAAGCGATGGAAGCCGTGTTCACGATATGACCTTCTTCGCCATGAGCAACCATGTGGGGCGCGAAGGTTTGCACGCCTCCCAGTACGCCATAAAAGTTCACCCCCATGACCCAGTCCCAGTCGGTATCAGGCAGATCCCAGACGGGCTTCGGCGGACCACCATTGACGACTCCAGCATTGTTAAACAAAAGGTGAATGTTCCCGAACTTGGCAGTGGCTTCGTCTCGCAGATGCTCAAGTGCCGATTTCTGGCGAGTGTCCGTAAGGACACCTAATATCTGAGTCTGTCTTTCTTCAAAATACTCTACAGCGGTCAGGAGCGCGTTTTCCTCAATGTCCGCCAATACGACATTCATCTGCCGGTCAGCGGCCGCTTTTGCCAACGCAAACCCAATCCCGCTTGCCCCGCCTGTAATGACTGCAGTTTTTCCTGAGAAGTCTTTCATAGATATCCTCCATCAATACGCCAAAAGTAACAGGGGTAACGGCGTGGCATCAAGGCCCGAAAAAAATAGCGTAAATCATTGCTCGAAATAAGACAGGATCGCAGTACTGGCTCTCAGGTCGTGACAACCGCCGCAGGACTAGCTTAGATTTACCAACAGTTGTGGCAAGGGCTCTATTTAGAACGTTACTTTTCCATCTGTGGAACGCTTTCGTCTAGCGTTACCCAGTTCTGTTTGGTACTGCACCAAACATGAAACCCGGGTGTGAACGCTGAGGTATCGTCAAGCGTCCCTGTTTTAAGGAATAGCAAGTCAGGTTGGCTTGGAATGGCCGAGTAAATTGGTGAGCCACACGTACCACAAAAAAAACGCTCTACCGTACTTCCACTATCGGTATCGCTATCCTGATAGAGTTTCGGTGTTCCGGTCATGTTGAATTCGACCTTGGGAACGCCGGCCAGCGTTGAAAAAGCAGAGCCCGCCTGACGCTGGCAGTTTTTGCAATGACATACCCCGGACATCGCTGGGTCATTAGGGAATTCGTAACTGATCTCGCCACAGAGGCATTGGCCTGTATGTGCCATATTATGTTTCCTTATATTGTCTTAAAATTTATATTGTCTTAGAGCTTATATTGTCCTGGAGCGTATATTGTCTTGAGCGCAGTCTCGGTAGTATAGCTGCGTCACATCACCCAGTTCCACATGTGAATTGATACCAGGTACTCTCTGGTGTTTGGCAAACAATAATAGGGAGAACAAAAATGATAAAACTCGTAATGCCAATGAAAAGACGTCCTGGCATGAGTGTTCCCGAGTTCAGGGAATACTATGAAACCAAACACCGTTTGATCGGTGAAAAATACCTGACCGGTTTTGCGACTCGTTACCTTCGGCGGTTTACGAACCCAAACATGGATCGTGATGGAAAGGTCCGTGATCCTGAATACGATGTCTTTCTTGAGATTTGGTACCCTGATCAAGCGACCTATGAAGCTTGCGGTAAAGCACTCAGTTCCCCGGAAGTTGCGAAAGAGATACGAGAAGACGAAGAGAAAGTATTCGATATGCGTTTCATGCGTTCGTACCTAATAGAAGAGTGCGAATCGGACTTAACCTGACAGGTAACGTTCTGTCCGCAATGATCCTTGTTAGACACCAGGATGATCAAGGCAGTTGAGCTGTTTTTAGCGACTCAGCTAAGCTCGCCAATCACGATTGAATGACACTTTTTTTCGCCGCTCGATTACTCCGTTAGCATTCGCCACCACCTTTGTGTTTGCGCGCTGTCGGTGGTGCGTAGTGTGATCCAGTCAATATGTGCATTATTCGGTTTGCTGCGGTCCAGGTCGATTGCCCAGAGTGCTTCAATCTCATTGGGGACGACGGAGTAACGAACATCAATGATACGATCAGGCTTTGTCGGATCTATCGCCAGATAATTGTTGGAAAACCACCGGAACCGCTCTACATCCTTGGCCTGTTGGCTGGTCGGGTCAAGCCACGTGAAATGTTTATTAAGGTTAAGCTTTTCCGCGTTATCGCCCGGGAAGAACTTGTTGTTTAATCCGACACGCACACCGTCAACAAAGAACCTGTCCTGTGTTTCATACACGACCTTCCACAGAATAAGATTCGCGAACCCAGGTTTGGCGTCCAGTCTGATCGGCTCGTGTCCTCTTTCTGCGGCCAGTTCGTGTCCTGCGGCAATGGCCCTGTCTCGCTGAAAGACACCGATGAGCAGGTAACCAATAGCCCATGCGAAAGCCACGCGTCCGAACCAAGGTTTTTTTCGATATAGGCCAAACGTGACTAGTCCGAGGATCGGCAAGGTAAACAGCGGGTCGATAATGGATACGTTGTTCCAGGAAAAACGCTCTGAACTAAAAGGCCAGAGCAGTTGGGTGCCGTAAGTCGTGCAGGTATCCAGCAAGCCGTGAGTTGCGTAACCCAGCAGGCAAAACAGGTAACTTTCCCGGAACCGAAGGCCCTTGCCA
>JABIVN010000544.1 GCA_018667205.1 Gammaproteobacteria bacterium
CGCCAGTCTACAGGCAAAACAGACTGGTAATAATCCCACGGTGATCAGAATTGAAACCAAGGCCGGGCACGGAGCAGGAACCCCGGTGTCAAAGATCATAGACCAGTATGCGGATATATTTGGTTTTACTTTGTTCAGCATGGGGATTGAGCAGTTGCCCGATCGTGAACTTGACGAAAATTAGAATTGCGGCTTCGTCAAACGGCGACTAGAAGGGTTTGTCGTCGGTAAGGCTGATTCGATGCATCAATCTACTCTGTGAGGATAGGCACTATAACGGGGCTTTTCGATCAAAAGCCTGAGTACCGAATCCGCTTGGATGCCTGCTTGGTTGATGAAAGAGTGGAGCGGTATGAAGATTAGTGGTTAAACGCTGTCATCGCTCGCACGCCCGCATGCAACCAACAACGGCAGCAGGAGCCATAGATTCCAAGAACGGTACACATGCGCGGCAACATGCGCGGCAACATGCTTCCAAACATGTTGTCTATGCGAAGCAATCAAGACAATTTCATGCTAATCCCTGACGGTTTTATATGAGGTAGGGTCAGTATAAAGGGGTTTTAGGTTTGTGTAGGGGAATCCCCCTTGCTTCTCGCGCAAAACAGGGGCCTGTGTCCCAACTTTATCGTTATGGCATGTTAAACGATGATCTGTCGTCAGGCATTGATGTAGACACTGATGCCTCGTTATTCGACGCCAATTGGCTGATCAGCAAAGGGCACAATTTGAAATTCACCGCAGAATATTAGTTCAACATTGACGTGGGTGATGAAACCGACGCGCGCTACAGTGTCGTTTATGGGACAACCCCCTGGCCCTTTGCCCAAATCAGAGCGGGATATCGCCAATGTGACAGCGACAACCCAGACCTTCTGCGCAATTACGCCGAGGGTTTTGTCTAAATACACGGATTCTTCTAACCCAAGCCCACTTGGCGCCGTCCAGTGTGTTAACGGGCGCGGCGCCAGGGCCATTTATTCGCTTTTTTAACCAGCAGGTCGCTATTATTACTTAATGGTTTACTATGCTACTCGGACGGCAAAAGAGAACCAAAATCTACGTTGAAAGGCAGTGTCTTTTCGATACGTTGCCGAAATAAATTTGAGAGATATTTCCACTGAACGGCCCGACAAAACAAACTCGAAACGACTTCGAGCAACAACACCAACACTGGCTACTCCTCAGCAGCTCCTCGGGCCTGCTGGCCTTAGCCGTTCTGGTCACTGGTATTGACTATGCCAAGCCCATTGTTCTGACTTGGCTTGTCATTAGCTACGCGGCGCTCATTATCCTTTGCAAGCCGGAAAAGTCGCCAGCTGATCTGGCGACCATCAGCCGAGTAATTTTAAGCGCATTGGCTTTTGCCTGGCCCGCCGGTGGCACAATCATCTTATATCTATTCGTTCTCGCGGCTATCACCGACGCCATCGACGGTTGGTTAGCGCGACGTCGCCATCCTACTGAATATGGCGCGGTTTTAGACATGGAGGCCGACCAGCTGTTGATTTTTTGCCTTGCTGCAGTCCTGAGTACAACCAGTGAACTTGGCATCATCCTACTTGTGCTGCCGGCCCTAAAATATGCCTTTACGCTCGCACAAGCTGGACTCAGGCTAAAATACGCAGACCCAAAACCGATGGACGGCGACAATTCTCGAGCGAAAACAATCTATGTCTTGGGCTTGCTCGGCTTGATCATCAATCTCATCCCGGGTCTTCCTCAAGCTTTTGGCGAAATCATCCTAATGATGGTCACGCTGTTGATCTCCGCTTCGTTTTTCCTTGACTTCGTGTGGCTGGTTCGTAATCGACAACGAGACATCGAGTCGTGAGCAACAGCGCAGTGCCAGGACGGGTTGTCGCAACCAAGGAAATCTTCGATGCTCTGCCCTGGTTCGTTTGTATTCTCCTGACACTGACTGCACTCACCGGATACGCTAGCCTGGATGCGCTGATCTTACTCACCATAACCAGCCTGGTGCCTAATAGCTGGCGAGTTGCACGTACAACGCTCAGTTTATTCACAGGCGTTGTTTTCTCTATCGCCGTCTTGCTCGCTTTTGCTGATTCTGCCCTGAACTACTTTTTCGCACGTAGCGTCGACATTCAATACGACTTGCTACTGATACCCACAGTTTGGGATCTGGTGGCCCAATCATCCGGAACCTTTACCGCCTTTATCGTATTCGCTGCTGGCTTTAGTCTGCTGGCAGCCCTTGGCTGGCTCGGTGCCCAAGTGATCAAAAACAGCCGGCCAATCATCTCACTGCGCAGCGTGAAAATACCACTGCTGGTCGCAACAGGATTTTTTGTTTGGGCTGAAGTTCCCAGTAAATCTCCAATCAGCAGAACGGTTAGCGGCCTTCAGGGTGCGGTAAATATTCACAACCGTGAGGACCCTTTTGAACAGATACTATTAGCGGCAGAAAACAAAGTTCTTAAGTTACCCTGGAACCTGAAACAGGTATCCGGTCAGGACGTCATGCTCTTGTTTGTTGAATCATACGGGCGCGTTCTCTGGGATGACCCAGCCGCCCGTGCGGCGTTCAAACCCATTATCGAGCAGGGTCAGAAAGATCTGGAAGCCGCGGGTTATTATGTCGCGAGCACATTTATGCATTCCCCAACCTACAGTGGCCGCTCCTGGTTGGCGCACATGACCGTGCTGACGGGCGTGACAACCCAACATCAATCCGAATGGCAAAGAATGCTCACCAGCCGAGTGCTGCCTTTGGCCCATTACTTCAACCTTGCCGGATATGAAACCGTTACAGTCGCGCCAAATATAGATATTAAGGAATGGCCTGAGGGAGACTTCTTCCAATTCAAGAAGAATTTCTGGGCCCCAGACATCAACTATAAGGGCCCACGTTACGGATGGTCGATGATGCCAGACCAATACCTGCTATTGCAGATCCATAAACAAATTATCGAACAAAGCACTGACCCCATATTTGCCGAGGTCACATTAACCACAAGCCATGCCCCGTTTATTACTCCCCCATTTGTCGACGAAACACCCTTGCGTGAAGAGGCGTTGATTGCAAAATACAACAGCCAGAAGCCGCCCAAAGGCCCCGTCATCTGGGATTTAACCCCTGAAAAGTACATCAGCTCCGTAAATTATTCTCTCAAAAGCGTATGGCAGTTCCTGGCTCAAGAATACCCCAGGCAGGGTACATTCATCGTTCTCGGTGATCATCAGCCAGCTAATCCTGTGCATCGAGTTAATGCTCGCTCTCTGGGTCACCATTGGGATGTTCCTTTTCACCTAGTCACCAAAGACGAAACGATTTACAATCGAGCGATTGAATCTGGCTTTACGCCGGGCTTGATGCCTAACGAAAAAGCTGAGCCTCGCCCTATGGAAGCTGCTTATGCACTGCTCTTAACTCTTTTTAGCGAACAACCGTAAACGTGCAGATACAACATCATCAAATCGATACAGAAGCGCTTTGGCCAGCCTTGCTAGAGCTCCGCGAGTCGATGCATACCAACCCAGATTATGCAGAAAAAATAAAAAGCTGGCACCTGCTCCGCGACTCTGGGGGCCGGTGGATGCTGCGCGAAGATGAGCAGAGCACCGTCTGGGTTTTAACCAACAAACTGATCAGCTTGAACTTACAGCAGGATTTGCCAGCCAATTTTTTCGATACCTTGGGGCTCACGGCAAGGTATCTGGAATTACTGCAACAGCAGTACAATTATAGCCAAAGCAACGAATTTCAGGTCACTGCGAGCTGCGCACAAAGTCTTGACGGTTTCATTGCCACGAATACCGGCGATTCACAGTGGATCGGCAATAAACAAAATCTTGTTCATGCTCATAAACTCAGGGCCTTACACGACGGCATCCTCGTTGGATCGGGCACTCTGCTCAACGACGCACCCCAACTCACCGTGCGTCACGTTGAGGGCAAAAACCCAAGCAGATTTCTCGTCACCCGGAATCCAAGCCAACATCAGAAAGCTTTGGACAAATTTGATACGCCGGGAACCTATGTTCTTCACTCACAAAAGCTGGCGACACCCAATTTACCTGAAGCGATTTGTTTTCATCATATCGAGAAAACCGGCGATGATGGATTTCTGCAACCGCAAGATATTGTTACGTCAATCAAAGCCTTGGGGCTACGCAGCCTTCTGATCGAAGGCGGCGGCAAAACTCTTTCTCGCTTTTTGAAAGCCAATTGTATTCAGTCAGCCGACGTTCAGATCGCGCCTATATTATTAGGTGA
The DNA here is from genome assembly GCA_018667205.1 of Gammaproteobacteria bacterium. GTDB lineage: Bacteria > Pseudomonadota > Gammaproteobacteria > Pseudomonadales > Azotimanducaceae > UBA9659. The sequence continues at coordinate 4,241 of JABIVN010000544.1, forward strand.
TGGCGTAAGACCATTTGCCACTCCGGCCGTCGCAGAGATCAGTGAAAGCAAAGTCTTCCCCGCAAGGACCTTCACGCTGAACACCCAGGTTCTCTTATCCATGAACTTAACCACCGACAGCTTAACCACCGACAGCTTAACCACCGACAGCTTAACCACCGACA
>JABIVN010000545.1 GCA_018667205.1 Gammaproteobacteria bacterium
ATAAATAAGGCCTCGATTCGTGACGCGATACCGAAACCAGCGACCGTTTCCTGACTAAAACCCGCGAGCAGGCTGATAATGATTGCCGTTGAGATGGGACCAATCAGGTTGGTCGCTGTGGCTGGAATGCTAACAGCCAGGATTCGTCTCCAGGAATGCAGCACCATCTGCAAGGTGATTTTTGAGTAACTCAGTAGATGTTCCCTGAAATGCAGCACAGACATCGTGACGACAAAAAGTACAAAACGTGCAATCAGATGCGCCCAGGCTGCGCCTTCCAGGCCAAGTGCGGGCAGGCCAAACAGGCCGAAGATCAGTAGGGGGCTGATCATGATGTGCAAAATAGCACCGGACACCATAATAGTTCCTGAGATACGAGCATCTCCGGTCGCCCTTAACGCATTAGCGCCCAGGGAAGGAACGGCAAGGAACAATAGCGACCAATAGTACACGGACATGTAGTCGACGATCAGCGGTAAGGTTGTTTCATCTGCTCCCAGTGCAACAAACAGCGGCTCAATCGTGAATAGACCCAGGACTGATACCAGAATCATGACGAGGGCCACCAGACTGATGCCATCGCTGGCTAATCGTCGTATTTGGTCATGGTCGCCGCTGCCGACCGCTCTTGCCAGAACGCTTGAAAGGCCGATGCTGATGCCCAAAGAAATAGACATTAGTGCGCCAGTGACAGGAAAAGTAAAGCTGTAAGCAGCCAGTGTGGTGGTGCTTATCTGCGCCAGGAAAAAAGCCTCGAGCAATCCGGCGCCCAGGCTGGCAGTGATACCAAGAATAACCGGTGCGCTCAGTCGTAAGAGCCCGCCGCCAACGGGACCTTGCACCAGTCTGGGCTGGGTATTGGGTGAATCCGTCATTGCGTCACACCAAGCCGAACGAGCGCCTAAGCTGGCCGATATCCTCTGGGTTGAATGGGGTTTGCTGGTAGACAAAATAGTTCAACCAGTTACTGAATAAAAGGTTGCCATGGCTCTTCCAGGTCACGACGGGGTCCTGGCTGGGGTCATCGTTTAGAAAATAGTTTTCCGGCACTGCCGGATTGACGCCCGCTTCAAGGTCGCGTTCGTATTCATCTTTCAGACAATTGGGCTCGTACTCGGAATGGCCGGTCACAAATAGGTGCCTGCCGTCCTTATGCCCCCACACGTAAGGTCCCGCAAAGTCAGAATGCGCGATCATGTCAATGTCATCCAGCTTTTCGAGTTCTGCGGCGGGTACTTCGGCATAGCGAGAGTGTGGCGCGTTAAAGACATCATCGAAGCCGCGGACGATAGGTGAAAGCGGGTTAACAATGCTGTGTGGGTAAACACCGCTTATTTTCCTGGGTAAGACGGTTTTGTTAACGCCGTATAAATGAAACATCGCAGCTTGGACCGCCCAGCAAAGGAATAGCACCGAGGTGACGTTGTTAACCGACCAGTCCATGATATCTTTCATTTCTTGCCAAAAACTCACGTCATCAAAGGCTACCTGGCCAAGGGGTGCGCCAGTAATAATCATCCCGTCATACTTGTTTTCTTTTACTTCAGAAAAATCTTTATAAAAATTATCCATATGCTCGATGGGCGTATGTTTTGATGGTCGGTCGCTGATTCGTAGCAATTCCACATCCACTTGCAACGGTGAATTCGATAACATGCGAAGGATATGGATTTCTGTCTCAATTTTTTTAGGCATCAGGTTTAACAACAAGACCCGAATAGCGCGGATGTCTTGCTGTTGCGCGGCGCTGCTATCAATACAGAAAATGTTTTCTTTCTGCAGAATCTTAGAAGCAGGTAACCCGTCAGGTATTTTGAGTGGCATTACATTTCCTCTAAGCAAAAAAAAACCTACTCGCTTGCCGCTAAAGTAGGTCATAACTCTTTAGCTGTACTTATAAAGCGCCCGCAAGCTGATAACAAATCGGCGCTGAAATCGGATTCTATTCGAATTCGATGACCCGGGTCAATTTCCCCGGGCTATTGCAGTCAAGCTATGGCCAGTCAAAGTTGCCGTAGCCCTCCTGTAATCTTCTCATGCCCTTGATCCATCGATCGTAGTCACC
>JABIVN010000546.1 GCA_018667205.1 Gammaproteobacteria bacterium
CAGGCGCTGCCAGAAAAATGGCGAATGATTTTTTTACAGGCTTTGTGAGGTCCCTATCAGGAGACCCCTTAATGGAGGTTGAAATCGAGACCCTCGTTCTGGAAAAGTGAGCCTTGGAAAAGTGAGTCCCAAAAAAAGACGCAGGTAATCAGGAATTACAAGGATAACAAGGTTAGTGACTAACCTTTTGAGCAGGCAAGACAAGGAGTAACCATGTCAATCTCGGTACAGTTAAATGTCAATGGCAAGCCGGTAGCGCTGGAATGTCCAGCCAGTACCACGCTTGTGGCGCTGATTAGGGAGCGGTTGGAACTAACCGGCACCCACGTCGGCTGCGACACCTCCCAATGTGGCGCATGCACGGTTCATCTTAATGGTCGGGCGGTTAAGTCGTGCACCATACTCGCTGCGCAGTGCGAAGGCGCCGAAGTGACAACAATTGAAGGCCTGGGCGATGCTGACAACCTGCATCCGATGCAGGAAGCGTTTCGTGAGTGCCATGGTCTACAGTGTGGTTTTTGCACGCCCGGCATGATTATGTCGGCAGTAGACTTGGTCCATAGAGAGTCGTCTATTAATGAGCAGGTTATCCGGGAAGGGCTTGAGGGTAATATCTGTCGTTGTACGGGCTATCACAATATTGTTCTGGCCATTGAGGCCGCAGCCAAAAAGATGAGGAACTAGATCGTGGTTGAGCAGAGTATTGGAAAGTCTGTACTTCGCAAGGAAGATAAGCGGTTTATTACTGGCAATGGCCGTTATACAGATGACATTAACTTGCGCGGCCAGACTTATGGATACTTTGTTCGCTCGCCATACGCCCATGCCGTGGTTGGGGAAGTTGACACCTCGGTAGCACAATCCATGCCGGGCGTTGTCGCGGTTCTGACGGGTAAGCAGGTTGCAGAGGATGGGCCTGGTACGCTGCCTTGCGGTTGGATGATTCACTCTAAAGACGGCAGTGAAATGAAGCAACCGCCGCACCCGGTGATGGCGGCTACAAAAGTGAATTATGCTGGTGAACCCGTTGCACTGGTTGTTGCTGATAGTCTTGATGGTGCCAAGAATGCAGCGGAGCATGTCTTGGTTAATTATGAAGAACTTCCGGCTGTCGTTTTGGCAAAAGCGGCACAAAGTTCCCCTGACATTTACAAGGAGGCTCCCGGGAATACCTGCTACGAGTGGGAACTGGGCGAAAAAGAAGCAACGCAGGCAGCGATAGATGGCGCCGCGCATGTGACTAGATACACGCTGACCAACAATCGGCTGATACCAAACGCATTGGAGCCAAGGGCTGCGATTGCAGACTTTAACCGTGGCACCGAAGAACTGACGTTGTACACCACTAGCCAAAACCCTCACTTGGCTCGGCTTATTCTTACGGCGTTCGTTCAGCTTGCGCCGGAACACAAATTGCGGGTCATTGCGCCGGATGTTGGTGGCGGCTTTGGTTCCAAGATTTTTGTCTATTCTGAAGAAACCGCGCTGGCCTGGGCATCAATGAAGCTTGGCGTCGCGATCAAATGGACGGCAGAGCGATCTGAATCTTTTCTGGCAGACGCCCATGGCAGGGATCATGTCTCTGAAGCGGAATTGGCGATGGATGATCAGGGTAACTTTCTGGCATTACGGGTCAAAACCACAGCAAACATGGGCGCTTACCTGTCTACCTTTGCCGCGGCGGTTCCGACCTATTTATACGGCACATTGCTGGCGGGCCAGTATAAAACGCCAAATATTTATGTCGAAGTAGATTCTGTATTTACCAATACCGCCCCCGTAGATGCCTATCGAGGTGCCGGCAGGCCAGAAGCAACCTTTCTGGTAGAAAGAATCGTTGAATTGGCGGCAAAAGAATTGGGGATGGATCCGGTAGAACTTCGTCGCAAAAATATGATTCAGCCCGAGGACTTTCCTTACCAAACACCTGTCGCGCTCGAATACGATGTTGGTGATTACGAGGCCAGCCTGAATAAGGCACTTGAAATGTCCGACTATGACGGTTTTGCCGACAGGAAAGCTGATTCAAAAGCCAGGGGCAAGCTTCGCGGCATCGGCCTTAGTTGTTATATCGAAGCCTGTGGTCTTGCACCTTCAGCGCTTGCCGGCGCGTTGGGTGCCAGTGTTGGCTTGTGGGAATCAGGAGAGGTCCGGGTGAACCCTACGGGAAGTGTGACCGTCCTGACAGGCACTCACAGTCATGGTCAAGGCCACGAGACAACCTTTGCCCAGTTGGTTGCCAGTCGATTAGGGATATCGGTCGGCGATGTTGAAGTCGTTCACGGTGACACGGGGAAAATGGATTTTGGTTTAGGTTCCTATGGTTCCAGGTCATTGGCGGTTGGTGGTTCTGCCCTCGCCGTGGCGGCAGACAAGGTGATTGAAAAAGGTCGCAAAATTGCGGCTCATCTGCTTGAAGGCAAGGTGGACGATATCGATTTTAAGGACGGTGAATATCGTTTAAAAGAGAGCAATCGATCTAAAACGTTCCAGGAAATCGCCTTTGCAGCCTATGTGCCTCATGACTATCCCATAGAAGAACTCGAGCCAGGTCTTACAGAGAAGGCTTTCTATGATCCGGGTAACTTTACCTATCCGGCAGGCACCCACATTTGTGAAGTAGAGATCGATCCGGAAACCGGCGCGACCGAAATCACCAATTTCACGGCAGTTGATGACTTTGGCACGATTATTAATCCAATGATTGTTGAAGGGCAGGTGCATGGTGGTATCGCTCAGGGAATCGGGCAGGCGATGCTTGAGCAGTGTGTCTATGATGAGTCTGGTCAGTTGCAGACGGGTTCATTCATGGATTACTGCATGCCCAGGGCCGACGATTTACCCAACTTTACGGTGGGTCTGACAACCACCGTGTGTACCCATAATCCCGTGGGCGCAAAAGGCTGTGGCGAGGCCGGAGCAATCGGTTCACCACCGGCAATCATTAACGCGATAACAGATGCTGTAGGGGTGCGGGAGATTAGTATGCCCGCTACCCCAGAGAAGATATGGCGTGCAATTCAGGAACAGAGGGCTTAACTATGTACGATTTTAATTACCAC
>JABIVN010000060.1 GCA_018667205.1 Gammaproteobacteria bacterium
GGTCACGGCTAACGGTCACGGTTAACGGTCACGGCTAACGGTCACGGCTAACGGTCACGGTTAACGGTCACGGCTAACGGTCACGGCTAACGGTCATGGCTAACGGTCACGGCTAACGGTCACGGCTAACAGTCACTGCTAATAGCCTCACCGAAAACGCGGCACGACTCTCTCAATAGATTGTTGCGCCGTTTGAGAAAATATTCACAGTTTTTAAAGGCAGGTATATGTCAAAAGTAGTGCCTTTGTCGGGCGCAGAGGTAAGTGTCACCTTACCATTGTGCTCTTCGACGATTTGCTTAACGTTCGCCAAGCCGATACCCGTGCCCTTGTTGCCTTTGGTAGTAAAGTAACGATCGAAAGCTCTACGTTGTATTGTCTTAGACATACCGTAACCATCGTCTGAAACCCAGCAGTGGACGGTAGTACCGTCGACGATTTCCACGCCTAAGTCGATATTCCCGGTCTGTTGTAGCGCGTCACAAGCATTCAATAACAAGTTCTGTATTACTCGTTTCATCTTGCCCTCGTGACCGACTACAGTACAAGCAGCATCAATGTTAAGGTTGATAGCGATTTCAGGATAAAGATTACCAACGAAATCCGCTTGTTTTGAGAGAAGATCCCCGATGTTGACACATCTTTTGGGGTGGCCTAACTGAGGCCGACCGACTTGGTTTAATTGTTTGGCCAGTTGCTCTATTTCATAAGAAGCCTGGACGATTTCTTTGATCAACGGTTGGCCATTTTTTCCACAATGTTCTCGGAGTTCTTGTAGATAGCCATTCATCCAGCAGAGTACATTGCAAAGGTCATGGGAAACACCACGAGCAATATCGATATCAGGAATAGGTGCTTCCTTACTCGGCATTAGGTTTACGTGGTTGCTTGCGACGAGTTTCAGTTCCATTCAAGTTTCTCCTCTAACGTTATTCGGTAAAATCATCCTCGGGTTCCTCCCCGCGGTAGGCTAGATAAAGCAATCGTCGTGCCAATCATGTTCTTCAATCCGAAAAATACCCTAGGTTATTGATATTTATAATAAAAATACTATTTCCGTCATTCTGTTTGAACAGGCGCGACCCTAATGACTCAAACTGCGTTGCATATCGGCATGCCTTGTAAATTGCATAATGTTTAGTATTCGCAAACTGCAATATACCTGCAGTGACTGTCCGGGGCCCTGGCAGCAATTTGATCGTTGCCCCTTTCGGGGCCTTTAGAACACCGGGCAGAAACGCCTATCAATTTAGTCTGTGGCAAAAGGCTATGAGAATAGCCATTAACGCTCTTTCAGGGTTATGTGTGTGAGATAATGATGTCGTTCAAGTTATGCGATTTCTCACGACGGGTAAGCGCGTAACACGTTTGTCACTTCGAAGAAGAACCCGTATGTTGACCGAGTCAAATCATTATGACGTAATCGTTCTGGGCGCCGGCGCCGCTGGATTTTTGTGTGCGATGACGGCCGCAAAGCGTGGGCTTAGCGTGTTGCTGTTAGAAAAATCCAATAAGGTTGGAAAAAAAATTCTGATGTCCGGCGGGGGGCGATGCAATTTCACGAACCTGTATGTTGAACCCGGTAACTACGTTTCAGCTAACCCCCATTTCTGCATTGCAGCCTTAAGCAGGTTTACCGCGTGGGATTTTATCGCCATGGTCGAACAGCACAATATAGAGTACGAGGAACGAAAACACGGTCAGTTATTTTGCGTTCGTTCCGCCGGAGATATTCTGGAAATGTTACTGGATGAATGCGCCCGTTCGGGTGTGGTCACGGAAACCCATGTAGAAGTAAATAAAATTGCAGTACTAACAGGTGAATCCGACGCAAGGTTCTCACTTCGACTGGAACAATCTCGAAAACACGGCGACTCAACGGCGGTTTCAATGACCTGCAGGTCGCTGGTCGTTGCAACGGGTGCCTTGTCTATTCCAACGTTGGGCGGCAGTGGTATCGGTTATGACATTGCAGAACAGTTTGGTCTGCAGGTTCTACCGCAAACGGCAGGGCTTGTGCCCCTAATGTTTACCGATACGCTTAAAGTTGTTTGCGATCGGCTAGCTGGGACTTCTCTTGAAGTTGAGCTTAGCTGCAATGGCCAATCTTTTACCGAAAGCATGCTATTTACTCACCGCGGTGTAAGTGGCCCGGTGGTTTTGCAGATCTCTAATTATTGGCATCCAGGTGACGAAATCCACGTTGACCTGTTGCCGGGGACTTTTGCGGCAGATTGGCTTGTCGATATGAAGGCTAATCACGGCGCAAGTCTTCTGCGCACAGTATTAACCCAAAAGTTGCCCCGATCAGTAGTGAAAGAACTGGCATCACTGCTGTGGGCCTCGTCAGACCACTTGTCGCTGGCCGAATTCAGCGACACTGCACTGTGTCAAATTGGTAACGAATTAAATCGATGGCCATTAAAGCCATCTGCTACAGAGGGTTATCGTACGGCCGAGGTAACGTTGGGAGGTGTAGATACTAACGGTATTAGCTCCAAAACAATGGAAACCAGCAAGCAACCGGGCCTGTTTTTTATCGGTGAAGTCCTTGATGTCGGTGGACACCTTGGGGGGTTTAACTTCCAGTGGGCTTGGGCATCGGGCCACGCCGCGGGCCTTTTCGTTTGAGCACATCCATGTGTCAGTGACTCGCTTCATTCATCCGTAACACTTTTTATGAGTCGATGTGCCTGCTCTCGCTAAATAACCTCTGGCGATCAATCTCGTGATACCGCCGAAGATTCGATGGGATGGCTTGAATGAGATGGCTTGAATTAGGTGGCTTGAATGCCGCTTCGCCGTGTTAAAATATTGGCTCCCCGAGCTTCCTAGAATCAAATGCTTCGTTTAGACAATATCAAATTACCCCTAAACCATGCAGACCCGGTGCTGCTTGATGTCATTTGCCGCCGCTTGGAAATTAATCCTCGAGAGGTTGTCAATTTCACCGTGTTCAAACGAAGCTACGACGCACGAAACAAGGCTGATATACAGCTAATCTATCAGATTAATGTTCAAGTCGGTGCCGAGTTAGAAAAGGATTTGTTGGGCAGAGAAAGCGCAGCCTGCAGACCCGCGCCCGATACTCAATATCAGTTTGTGACGATGGCGGATAGCGTATTTCCGAACGAGACGCAGGAACGGCCTATTGTTGTTGGATTTGGACCGTGCGGCATATTGTCAGCGCTATTGTTGGCGCAGATGGGGCTGCGGCCCATCGTTCTGGAGCGGGGCTCAAATGTCAGGCGACGAACAAAAGATACTTGGGGCTTCTGGCGTAAAGGTCAGCTAAACACCGAGTCCAATGTTCAATTCGGTGAGGGTGGTGCTGGGACATTCTCTGATGGAAAGCTTTACAGCCAAGTAAAAGATAAGCGACATCTGGGTCGCAAGGTGCTTGATGAATTCGTGAAAGCAGGCGCGCCACCAGAGATTCTTTTTTTGAGTAAGCCCCACATCGGTACATTCAAGCTGGTGACAATGGTGGAACGGATGCGTGCTGAAATAATTCGCCTTGGTGGTGAGATTCAGTTCGATTCGAAGGTGGTGCACTTGCGCCATGAACCCTTTGTGGATTTAGTACCGAATCGTCGCGGTGCATCAACCTCTGAGGGAGCAACCTCTGAGGGAGCAAACGAAAACGCGCTGCGCCAGGTGACAGGAGTCTGCTTGGCCGACGGTACCGTATTGAACAGCCGCCACATAGTGATGGCGATGGGGCACAGTGCACGTGATACTTTTTCGATGTTGCTGGAGCAGGGTGTATACATTGAACCGAAACCTTTCTCGATTGGTTTTCGTATTGAACACCCCCAGTCTGTTATCGATAGCGCCCGATTCGGCGAAAATGCTGGACACGCGATGCTGGGGGCCGCGGATTATAAGTTAGTTCACCACTGTGCCAATGGTAGAAGTGTCTGTAGCTTTTGCATGTGCCCGGGTGGGACGGTCGTTGCTGCGACCTCTGAAGAGGGTCATGTCGTGACCAATGGTATGTCGCAATA
>JABIVN010000547.1 GCA_018667205.1 Gammaproteobacteria bacterium
AGTGGAATAAATACCTTGCGAGAATAAGACACCGTGTTCTGATGGCCAGCATCCCGGATGGCTCCTGCAACCGACATCAGGGAACGCGTGTCATCAAAGCCGGCCAGGCTAAGGACTTCCTCGTCATCAAGCCGCCGACTCGATGATTCGACCAGTAGTTTTTCGTTTCCTTGCGTCATTTTCAATCCGTTTTTTTCAAACTGATCGGTTCAACCTGATCGGTTCAAACTGATCGGTTCAAACTAATTCGTTCAAACTCTATTGGCGAACTCGTCTTCGAGTCGCTGTCTAATACCAATTTCCTCGAGGAATCGAACGGTGCTATAGACCGCACTACCCCCTTGTCCCCCTAAACTACGCCCAACTTCCACCATCAGTTCGCTAATATCTGATGGCGTATCTATATCCAAGCCAATGCCGGGTAACTTGGTCACCTGAGGGTCTATCCCACGATCCCTCGCCAGAGCCAAGTGCTTCCTAAAGCTGTCGATACCAAAGCCGAACGACATGCAGTCTGGCGGGCTGCAGGCAACGCAATTCGACCCACCAAGGTCCGACGCAGGAACAATCATAAATTCGGAATTATCCGACAAGCCAAACCCTTCCAATACAACTTCCAATTCTTCCGGCGTTACCAAAGGAACATCACCCGGCAGAAATATCATACACCCTACACCTTCGGCGGCGAGTTGTTTACCTGTCTCTGTAACGGCTTCGATCAATCCTGAAGGCTCTGGCTCCGGGCGAATTTCCGCGCCAAAACCCCTTGCCAACTCCGCGACCGCCTGATCATTAGTAACCACCACGATGCTGTCTATGTGGGTACAGGCCTCAACCGCTGTCAGTACATCCTCGACCATCGCCTGGAACAATCGCTTTCGTTCTTCCGAATTCAACAAGCCGGACAAACGCTGTTTCGCATCTTGCAGTTGTTTTATAGGGATAACGGCGCTTGTCGTCATGATTACGCTTCCAAGTTTGCCGCGAATGCCAGAGTCTGTTTTGCTAGTTCAGTTTTATCGTGCAACGTTAACATGACTGACTTTGTCACGATAGTTTCTAGCCCAAGCGCATTAACCTCTTTTTCAAGCGCCGCATCGGCGATATCGAGCACAAATCCTTGCACCAGGTTTCCGTATCGCTCGACATAATGCTGGGCCACACCTAGCGCAGTCTGAGGCATACCCAACTCGCTCATCATCTTCGCCGCAGGACCCTTAATCGCTTCACCACCTACGATGTTAGAAATCACAACCACAGGTACCTTGGTTGCTCGCAACTGATCCACTACGCCAGGTATCTCAAGAATCGGCGCCACAGAAACAAACGGGTTCGAGGGACAGATGATGACGGCCGAAAGAGGCCCTGCCAATGCCGCAGAAAACCCCGCGCTAGGACGCGCTTTATCAATACCCGTAAACTCAAACCCGGTCACCTCGGGTTGGCACCTGTCACGCACAAAATAGTGCTGAAATGATAGCGTGCCTTGCTCCCTGCAATGCACTTGGGTTCGAACCTGCTCATCGGTCATGGGTACAATACGATGCGCAATGTTCATCTTCGCACTCAGCCGTTCTATGACTTCGGAAAGAGAAGCGCCTGCATCAAGCAGTTGCGTTCTCAAGATGTGAGTTGCCATATCTCGATCACCCAGGCTAAACCATCCCTCACCGCCAAGCCGTTTTAACGCCGCCAGAAAATTCCAGCTCTCTTCCGCTTGGCCCCAGCCGAGTTCCTTGTTGTTCCAATCAGCCAGTGTATACAGCACTGTGTCTATGTCTGGGCAGATATTCAGGCCGAGATGCTCAAAGTCATCTCCCGTATTCGCAACGACCGTCAGCTGATCAGGCTCAAGCACCGCCGACAAACCAAGAACAAGTTTGGCGCCACCAACGCCGCCCGACAGCGCCAGATAATGATTAGATTGAGGGGTCTTCATGAGGCTACCCTAACGGAACATGTCCATTTCTTTTGGCCGGATTAGGGGTTGCACACCTTTTTGGTGAGCCTCTTGTGGCTCTCTGGGTTGGTAACCCCGCACCACAACCACGGGCGTCTTTTCGGTAGTCTGGCCCATCACTAACGAAGCTCCAGCGGCCATTTCATCCGCGGCGGCCACCTGAGTGACCCGTAATTCACGGCCGAAGATGTCGTGGCCACCTACGTAATCCTCTAGCGCGGTAAACCCTGCTACGCCTATGGACAGACCCAGTGTACCCATTCGCCAAGCGCGGCCCAGAGAGTCATTAATAATGATGCCTACTTCCAGGTTATGACGCTCACGGATCGTCGCACGAAGCCGCTGCGCACTCGCGTCCGAATCAAGCGGTAACAGCAAACACAGATCGTCAGGGTCGCCATCTCCCAAGCGGATATTCGACTGGTCAATCCCTGCATTAGCCTGCACAAATCCACTTCTCTGCTCAACGATGAGTACACCAGGGCGCTGCCTGACTACCTCGTTGGATTCATCAAGTATCGCCTGAACTTTTCGTGGGTCTTTGTCCACTTCCTTGCCCAGACGAATCGCCTCTTCAGATGGCGTGACTGTTCGCAGATCAAGATACCGATCTTCTGCCTTGGAAATGATTTTTTGGGCAATGACGATGACATCATCCGCAAGGAGTTGATCACCCGTCGCGGCCAACGCATCATCAATTAGCGCCACAAGATCATCCCCTGGCTCTACCATGGGAATACCTTCCACACCGATAAAAGTGAGTTTCATTATTTAGTCGGTTCACCCGTAATCACAATGCCGCTACCTTTAACACCGTGATGACGATTAATGGTAATCAGGATAGACGTCAGCGCTTCAGCTGCGACAGCGTTGGCCAGAGGCCCCGCGTGCCAGCCCTTCAGACCAACTGCTTCAACCAGTTTAATGACCGTTTCTCTGGCCACTTTTTTATTACCCGACACAAGGACATCACAGGCGATCGCGTGATCTTCCTGTAAATGCATCGCGCCCACATTCTGAAATGCCGAGACGACGAAAACATCTTCACCCAAAAAGTTTTGCGCCTGCACAGCAGCACAGCCAGCCTCTGGCAGTTGCACGGTACCCACTTTCGGTGGCACTAATGGGACCGTGACGTCGATCAAAATTTTCCCTCCAAGACCAGGCTTTACCGTCTCCAGTGTACTTAACTGGTGCTCAAATGGCACTGTGAGTACCACCAGGTCCGCTGCTGTGGCAGCCTCTAGGTTCTCATGACCGGTGACGTTCAGGTCGGGGAATTCATCAAGCAGATCCTTCGCTGCCGCCTCACCCTTCTCAAGGGTGCGGGATCCAATCATTATTTTGTATCCAGCTCTTGACCATTGGCGCGCAAGCCCACCACCTAAGTCTCCTGTTCCACCTAGGATTGCTATAGATTCCACTGACTCTGACATAAAGATTCTCAAAAATTCAAAAGGGTGTGATTATTCCTTAATCACTAAAGGCAAACAATGGCGCGGCATCCTGCAAGGGTAACGCAAAATGCAGAGAAATCAGCCGGCCTTATAAGATATACGGCTAGCCTGTTCCTCCAGATCATCGCGAGCAGCGCTCAGGGCTGTTGATGGCAGTCTAATCAGCCAGAGATTACTGACCTTAGGACTTTAGCGCCAAATCGTTCATCGCGAGCAGCGCTCAGGGCTGTCGATCCAGTTCATTATGAATAATCGTTACGCACTGTGCCGCATGCAGCATGAGAGGACCCAGTGATAGTTTGCGGACACCCTGTCTTGCCATGGATTTGTAGGTATTCTTCGGCATTGGCGTGTGGTCAGTCATTACAAACACGACATCTTCAGGAAATTGCTCACTCCTGATGTCTTGGCCCGCGGTATCCAGAACATAAACCACCTGCTGCTCCGCACGAGACTTAACCAGTTGTTCAAAGCTCGTGGCGGTAACTTTGATGCCTCGACCGTCAAAAACGGATTCGTCTTTCTCCAGACTCCCGGCGGCCCTCAGCGCATCGCTGATCACCAGCAGAAGGGCCCTTTCGTGCAAGTCCGGCAGCGAACCAAGGATAGACCCGTCAATTTCCACGACTCTCGAATAAAACTGACTTTTCTCGAGCACTAGCGTCACTTTTGTATCTTCCCTATGACCCTGACTAACAAAAATAGCGTGTCGAACAATATCGGCCAGGTACTCAACACCGACGCCCGTGCCGATCGCCTCAAGAAAACGATCAGCAGCTACCGGGGCAGCGCGCGCTCGAACGATGAATTCGATCAACGATCTAGATCCTCGTAGGCTTTTTGCCTAATTAAGAATGACCGAGTGTCTCCAAGCAGGCCCGGGAACATTTTGTTCATCACAAAAGACATTGCGACCCGCGCATCCTGATCCACCAGCACGCTGGATCCGCCCCAGCCACCCCAAAAACAGGCATTTTCATTTGGGGAGATCGGAATAGGCCCTCGGTTAAGGCCATAACCCAGCCCGAAGGTGATCGGCACATTCAGGCACAGATCGTGACCGTCTATTCTTGGCTGCATGACAGATCTCGCTGTCTTTTCCGACATTAGATCAACGCCAAAGGCCGACCCACCGCAGGCGAGTGGCGTCTGTAAGCGAACCAGGGAGCGCGCATTACCATGGCCGTTTGCCGCCGGTATTTCCGCTTTTTTCCACCCCGAGGTCCAAGAGTCTTCCGCTACCGGTGCAGGATTAGAGAACGTTCGATAGGCAATTGAATTCGGGTCATCGTTGACCGCAAGGTTATTTTCATTTGTGCCTGGCGGCACAAAAAGATGCCCGATTCGATCAAATTCAGATTCAGGGACGCCGATGAAAAAATCCGCCCCCAAGGGACTGGCCAGCTCTTCACGCATAAATTTACCCAACGTTTTACCGGTTATCCGACGTACGACCTCGCCAATCAGGTATCCCTGAGTTAGCGCGTGATAACCCGTCGCGCTGCCAGGTTCCCACCAGGGCGCCTGAGCTGCCAGCAAGCCAGTCATCTTTTCCAAATCATACATATCCTCGGACGTCACAGGGACATCCAAACCGGAGAGGCCAGACGCGTGATTCATCAGATGCCACACGAGCACCTTATCTTTGCCGCTCTGGGCGAATTCAGGCCAGTAGGTAGCGACAGGCTCATCAAAATCAAGTAGCCCACGGTCGGCGAGCACGAGCGCACAAAGGAAGGAAACTGTCTTGGTCGAGGAATAGACATTGACAATCGTGTCCTCTTTCCAGGGCCGTTGCTTGTCTTCATCTAAGTGGCCAGCCCAGATATCTACCAGTAACTCACCATTTTTAGACAGGGCAAAACTCGCGCCGATATCGTCACCATTTCGAAAATTCTGGGCAAACTGCTCCACAGTACCCGCAAATCGCTCATCGAAATGCCCGCTAACCTCGACACCCCCTATATCTGCACTCATATCGCCTCTCCTCGGGTCGTTAATTTCTAGTCATAAATTGTCGCGCACTGTCGCCGAGCCTGAATGTATCACAGGTAATGCCGCACCACCTTGGTGCAACGTGGCGTCGCCAGACCGCGCTGTATACTTTTCCACATTTTCTGTGGATAAGTCTGGTGATAAGTCACCCTTGCCCCCATAACCAGCTAGCTGCATCGCTTCTCGCCCCTTGGTTATTTTTTAACCACCTTTAATTAAACCTATATAAAACAATGACTTAAATTACATCAAATCCGCACCGTAACTTTTAGAACACAATCCGCCTAGTTTTTGATCTGACCCCACTCAATGTGAATAACTCATTGCATTAATCAGTAAAAACGCCTTAATTTTCAGTGTCCAGGAGGGTTTTTGGTGCAGAAAGTCGACACCTGTCCCCTGGAACAGACAAAGCCTGCTTAACACAAAGTGCCATTTCCTAGCTCCGTTTCGTCCAAATCTTCACCTCTTCATTCAATGTTAACCTTGGAGGCTTGGGGTCTCGATCGACAGCGCTGAATAGTTTTCCACATTCTCTGTGGATAAGTCTGGTGATAAGCCACACTTGTCCCCATAACCAGCTATCTGCATCGCCTCCCGCCTGCTGGTCGTTTTTTAACCACTTTAATTAAACCTATATAAAACAATGACTTAAATAACGCCAAGCTCCCGCCGTCACTTTTATAACACAAGCTACCTGGTTTTTGATCTGACCCCACTCAATGTGAATATCTCATTGCATTAATCAGCAGAAACGCCCTAATTTTCAGTGTCCAGGCGCTTTTTTTGTGCAGAAAGTCGACACCTGCCCCTTGGAACAGACAAAGTCTGCTCAACACAAAGTGCCATTCCCTAGCTCCGTTTTGTCTAAACCTTTACCTACCAATTAAATGTCATTCTTAAAGACAAGGAGTCTCGACCAACAGCACTAAATAGTTTTCCACATTTTCTGTGGATAAGTCTGGTGATAAGCCACACTTGTCCCCATAACCAGCTATCTGCATCGC